>JALGWK010000073.1 GCA_025774205.1 bacterium | reverse complement strand
CTCGTTCTTCATGCCGGCCCAGAGGGAGATTCCCATCACTGCCACGAAGAGCGCCAGGAAGAGTCCCCACCGCTGCCAGCTCGTTTCCGCTACCTTGCCGAGCAGCGGCCAGCCTTCCCGAGCTCCGGGAACGGTGACCTTCCGTCCCTTCCTTTCCATCCGCCGGCTGCGGAGGACGAGCAGGGGGGGGAGGGTGAAGAAGACCGCCACGAGAGTCAGGAAGAGCCCTGCCCCGCAGGTGAAGCCGAGTTCGCTGATCCCCTTCGTCTCCCCGACGAGAAGGGCCAGGAAAGCTGCCGCGGTGGTCAGACCGCCGGCCAGAACTCCTACACCGGTTCCGGTGATGGTGTAGATCAGCGACTCGCGCACCGAATGACCGCTGCTCATCTCCTCATAGAACCGGGTGATCAGATGGATGGCGAAATCGATCCCGAGCCCGAGCAGGATGATCGAGAACATGATGGTGAACATGTTGAGCGAGCCATACACGATCTCGAGGGCCGCGGATGTCCAGACGATACCGATCACCAGCGGCGTCAGAGCCACCAGCGGCAATATCCAGCCGCCGAAATTGCGGGCCAGGAGGAGATAGATCAGTACCATCGCGACGACCATCAGCAACATGGTGCTGGTGGTCATGGCGTCCATCTCGTCCTTCTGCAACGGACCGTTCCCGGAGAGTCCGATCTCCACCTCGGGGAACTGCGGGCGGATCTCCTCCAGGAGTTCCCGGACATCGACCGTCAGGTCGAGAATGTAGTTGAACTCCATCATCGAATGGACCGGCGTGCAGATGATGAGCATCATGCCGCGATCGAGGCTCAGATTCCACGGATCGCCGGTCACCATGGCGTCGACCGCTTCCTCGATTGTCGCGTATTCCGCTCCTGCGAACCTGGCGGCCAGAATTTCCAGCGACCGCTCAATACCCTGCATCGATTGCGCGATCGCGACCTCATCCTCGCGCATGTTCTCCTCGCTGTCGGTGTACTCCCGCTCGAAATCATCATTGATCCCGCGGAGGAACCCGGTCAGGGAGGGATCACCGAGCCGTTCAAGGGTGCGATCGAGATCCTTCTCCTCGGTGAGCATGAGGGCGTTGTCGATGAAGTAGTCCATGGGAAGGGTGCCCTGGACGTTGTAGATAAGTTCGAGTGCCTCCAGCCGGGGAATCAGCACCTCGGCCGCCTCGACCATCCGGTCACGTTCTCCTTCCAGGACGATGAGAGTGTTCGCCTCTCCGAACCGTTCGGTCACCTCGATATATGACTGCACCGCCGGTGAATTCTCCGGCAGCATGTCCTGGACATTGGTCTTCGTCTCCAGTCCGCTGGCGATTCCTGTCGCGATAACCGTCACGATAGAAATGATCAGCAGGATCCGTCCCGGGTACTCGTCGCTGATGCGGGCGATTACCCCTCCGATACTTCTCAGCATGTTTCTCATGATGTCATTCCTCCCGACTCCATGTCCTTACTATCCGATCCGGGCTGTTCGAGAGCCCGCTGCATGAAGTCGACATAGGTCAACGTGAAAGCCTCGAATTCTATTTTCCCCATCTCTTCCCAGTGGTCACTCAGCCATTCGTCGTGGACGTGGTCGAGAGCCATGATCAGGTTGATCAGCATGCCCTCCGGCAGGTCGTCGCGGATGACGCCCAGTTCGAGCCCCCGCCTGACGAATCCCCTGACCCATTCAATGGCGTCTGAGAAGACCTCACCCATCGGACCTCCGTGCCTGATTTCTTCCGGCAGGTTCCAGACTGCCTTGCTGAAACCGAGCATCCAGGGTTGGGTTTCGATCAGATCGAAGGGGTGGAGGTAGAGGGCGTGGAGTTTCTGCCAGAAATCCGCCGCGGTGAAATCATCTACCTGGGCCGTGGGCTCATCCAGAAAATCCATCCAGTAGCGCCGGATCACCGTCGCGATCAGGTCGGCCTTGTCCTCGAAGTAGTAGTAGGCCGCGCCCTTGCTGATCCCGGCCCGTTCCAGGATATTGCTGATGACGGCATTCTGATAGCCGTGGGCGGCGAATTCCTTCGCCGCGGCCTCGAGGATCTGTTCCTTCTTCTCCTCGGGCATCTTTTTGAATCGTGGTAACGGCATCCGGATACTCTCCGTAAGTCGTTGTTTATCAACGGCTCGATGTAAGACTTGGTGGTATATACGCACGTTCGAACCGATTGTTTCGACCGGTTGGTCTATAATATTGCAGAAACAGAAGGACTGTGTCAACATCAGCTATTCGAATTCACCACAAGGTAATCCTCCGAAACCCGCAACCTTGAAAGCCTCCTGTCCGTGTGTATGAAGAGATGCTGCCCACCCTGCAAATCCCGCTCTCTGGAGGTCGATCGTGAGGGGTCCCTTCGCACGCGCAGTACCAGCTGTCGCCATGTTCGCGGCGCTCATTACCGCCTGTGCCAATTCAGCCCGGGATGACGGACGGGAGAGCATCCTGGATCGCGTCATCCACCTTGAGGCAGAGATCCACCTCGAGGTTCCTGACGTACCCCGCTGGTGCGACCGGCTCGATCTGGTGAAGCAGAAGGTGGATGTGGGTGACTGCGATCTCTACGTGGAGGAGGAGGGAAGGGGCATCCCCCTGGTGCTGATCAACGGGGGACCGGGTGGTACCCATCACTACTTCCATCCATGGTTTTCCCGGGCGGCGGCTTTTTCCAGGGTGATCTATTACGACCAGCGCGGGTGCGGGCTTTCGGACTGGAAATCGGGGGAAGGGTACTCGGTCGAACAGGCCGCTGAGGATCTCGACACCATCCGGGAGAGTCTGGGTTACGATCAATGGGTGGTGCTGGGGTATTCCTACGGCGGATTCCTGGCCCAGTGGTATACCGTGAACCATCCCGACCGGGTGGCGGGCCTCATCCTGCTGGGAGCCTCACCGGGGATGTGGGAGGATACCGGCAGCAGTCGCCAGTACGATTTCCTCTCTGATGAGGAATCCGGGCGGATGCGCGAGATCAGCTCCCGGCTGCGGGAACAGAGAGCCGAGTACAACTGGTCGTATAATGATTACATGCGCCTGATCGTCTATAACAACTTCCTCAATGGTGACTGGAAGCGGCAGAATTTCTATCGTCCATCGCGGGACAGGATCGCACAGATAGCGCTTTATGAGTGGAACCACGACAGCATGTTCCGTGGTCCGGTCAGCTCTTCCCAGGACCGGATCGACCTCAACGGGGCCTTCGAGGAATGCCCGATCCCGACCCTCATCCTGGAGGGAGAGTGGGACCTGACCTGGGGCACTGAGAAACCGGGGCTTCTGCTCGGCAATCATCCGGGAGCGGAGCTGGTGACGTTCGAGAAGGCCGGCCACGGCGTCTACGACGAGGCGCCCGAACAGTTTTTCCGGGTCCTGAAGAAGTTCATCAAGAACCTGCCGGTGGTAGAGGAAGGCAGTCTCTCCGCCTGGCAGGCCAGACTGGCGGATTGGGACCGGGAGCGGACTTCTTCACCGCAATACGTGCTGAGAGGGAACGACTGGGGGCGGAGAGCGAACGAGGAACTCATCGGACTCTACTCCCGGGAGTGGCTGGGGGCCTTCAGCGAGACCGACGAGTTCATGAAGATCGGCTTCGCCCTCTACGACCTCGAGGAATACACCGAAGCCGTCGAAGTGTTCACGAGGATGGAACGGGCCGCTGGGGTAGAGGAGAGTGAGGAGTACCGCTGCATGGCCCTCATCTGGCAGGGGCACATGCTCGATCTGCTCGACCGGAGAGACGAGGCGGTGAGCCTCTATCAGCAGGCCGCCGAAATGGATATCGGGGATCGATGGTCGCACAGTCAGTTCGGGCTGGACTATGTCCTGAATGACTGGGCCACCGAGCGGGTGAGCGTGCCGTTCACGAGGCTGGAGAACCGTCAGAGGTAAGACGGCGATAGAGGTGGATTCGTGATCCGTCCCCGATCAGCGAAAAGAGATCCTCAACTGTAGCGACATCCCGCCCGGCCGGTTGCTTCCCGGTGATCCCGAGACACCTTCGAGACTGAGGAAGAAGGGGCTGGTGTCGGTCTTCTCCTTGGCCAGCACCAGCGCATCCACGACGTTGAAGAAATAGGCCGCCACAAGTAAAGCACTGGCCCGCTTCCTTCTGATCTTGATCGCTCGCCGTCCCGCCCGGGCTGTCAGGTGATGTTCCCAGTTCTCATCGAGAGTCCGATAATAGACCTCGGCTGAGACGGGTGTTCCCTCGATGGTGTAGTCGAACTCGTTGGTGAGCCAGTTGTAGGGCGACTCGAAACCAGTCCGCGAGAACTCGTAGGGATCGGGATCGGGCGTGGAGGTGGCATAGACGATGCTGAGCCCGACCAGCCCCGCGCTCACCAGGGCGTGGACCGGTTTATCCTTCTGCAGTTGACCGAGACCGGGGATCAGGATCGACAGAAGGAACGCGCTGTCGGCTGAAGCGAAGGTTCTTGATCTGGCCAGAATGGCCAGCACTTCCTCGGCGCCACGGAAGAGAGCGGCGTCGTCCGCGAACGTGTAGCCGGAGACGTGCGCGATCTGCCGGGTGTCCTCGTCGAAGATCAGGAGATTGAACTCGTAACCGCCGTTGTCCGATTCCGTGAGGACGCCTCCCACGAGGAAGGCGACTCCCGCCATGGTGGCGAATCGCTGCATCTCGCTGATCCTCGAGAGGATGGTCCCGGAGTCACGGTTCTCGAGCAATCCGTCGAGCTGGGCCTGGTCGAACAGGGCCTTGCCGGGCGGGAGCCTCAGCTCGCTGCGAAGTCTGGCCTCGAACGTCGCCGCAATGTCACTGATGGCTTCATCCGCTACCAGGGGAAGGAACGCGATCCGCTGCAGTGACAACTGCTGGGCGTCGATCCTCGTTGTCCCGGTGACCGCCAGCAGGCCCGCCAGACTCACCAGCAGGGCCATTCGGATTCTGCCGGTCATCATGGCGTCGCCTCCCACTGCCCGTACCACAGCTTCTGGGCCGGCAGGTGGTATACGCAGACATGGATATTCCCGTCAGCGTCGACATGCATGTCGTACCGGCCGTCAGGATCGAGGTCTACGATCCGGCCCATACGTTCCCAGCCGGTCCCGGTCATGTACCGACCGAGATGGAGGGTGGTCCCCTTCATCCAGGTCAGCCACAGTTCTCCTCCCGGGCCAGTTTTCATTACCACCCTGCTGTTCCTTACTCCGGTGTCGACATCAGCTCCGCCAGTGTCTTTCAGCACCCCCTCCTGTCCGAGATAAACGAGGTGGAGGGTTCCGCTGTCATCGAATCCGGTCGCGATCGGACGATCTCCGTACTTCAGAGATTCATAGCTGTCGACGTCGACAATGTACTGCCTCGTCCAGGGGCCTGAGCCATCCGTCGCGGTCTGTCGGACGATCGAGAACTCGCTGTTAACGGCGGCTCCGCCACCTTCATTCTTCCGTATCAGACCGATGACTGGTCCGGACGCGCCCCAGGTGAAGCCGACGAAGGGTCGCATGTAGGTGAGATTGAAGGAACTGAGTTTCTGCCACCCCCCCGGTGACAGCCACCAGTAGTTGACCGATCCCGACCGGGATCCCGAACGGGCGGCCGTGTTCAACTCCACCATGTGGATCCCGTCGTGGCGCTCGATCATCATCGGGGATTCACCGGTGGCGAAGATCGGGTTGTTTGGATCATAGGGGTAGCTGTAGGTCCATCCCGATCCATCTTCAAAGGCATATCGTAGTCGTCGGTTCCAGATGTCCTGGTAGGCGATATGGAAATGGTCGTTGCTGTCGATGAAGAGAGTGACGAACTCACCCATCCAGCCAACGGTATCTATCTCGGAGATCACCCAGTCCCCGGGAGCCTGCCGCCGGGCAAGGTAGAGGTCATGACGCCGCTCGTCAGCGAAGGCGACATGGACCGTGCCGTCTGCGGTGGTCGCGAGACCGCTGTAGATACCGACCTCTCGACCGGAGGCGATGAGTTCGAAGACCCAGCCGCTGCCGTGGGGATTGGTGATGTCATCGGAGCCGCACGCTGACAGAGCGAGGAGCGCGATCAGCAGAGCCGGTATCGACAGATGGTTCCTCTTCACGATGCCATGACCTGTTCCTGAACCTGGTGACTTCTCAACACGATCGACGAGAGTGTAGCGATTGCGCCCCGCCGGTCAAGCAGGTTTATCGTTCCCCGACCGGCAGCCACACCGCCATCCCACCCTGCCCGCGATGCGCCCAGGCGAAATAGGGAATGGCTTCGAACGCCCGGGATCCGGACTCTCCCCGCACGACCTGGATCCCGCCGAGAAGATCGGACCGGTATTCCGAGTCGAATCCGTGGCCGGGCTCGAGGAAGAGATCTGACACGTCGCCGGTCTCACTGTCGAGCCACTCGACACAGTAGACCAGGGGGCCGCGCTGCAGCGCGAGCCGCCCCCGATCAGCCTCCACATTCTCGTGGGCCGCCACGGTACGGACCGGCATCGGTAGATCGAGTACGACCTCGTCGGTCGCCTGCCATCGTCGATCGATGGTGACGTAGCCCTGGTCGAGTTCCACCGGCACCGGCTCGCCGTTCACCGTCACCACCGGTTCCGATCCGTCCGGCTCGGTGAATCGATAGAGATCGCTCGGGACCGCCTCGTTCCGTGCCCAGCCGGGGATCCGGAGGTGGAGGGCGAACCTCCCCGAAGCCTCCTCCGGCTTCACCCTGAGGGTGACCCGGCCATCCCATGGATAGCGGGTTTCCTGCGAGATCGTAACGGTGCCCTGATCGGTCCTCACCACCCCGGAACTTCCTATGTAGAGGTTCACGTAGAGGTCCCGGCCGGCGTGAGCGTAAATGTATCCCGGCAGAGAGGGCAGGAAGCGGACCACGTTCGAAGGACAGCAGGCACAGGGGAACCAGGGCTGGCGCTCTTCACCCACGGTGGTTGCGAGCCGGTTGGGATAGAAGAAGCGGTCCCCTTCCAGGGAGATACCGGAAAGGAAGGCGTTGTAGATAACCCGCTCGGCGACATCCATGTAGCGGGCATTCCCGTGGAGCAGGAACATGCGGTGGTTCCACATGGCGTTGGCGATTGAGGCGCAGGTCTCCGAGTAAGCAGTTTCGTTCGGAAGGGCATAGGGGGTGCTGAAGCCCTCGTTTCCTCCGGTGGCGCCGATGCCGCCGGTCAGGTAGAGCTTGGTAGTGACGACATCCTCCCAGATCGAGTCGATGGCGGAGATGTAACTGCGATCCCCGGTGAGCGCGGCGATGTCAGCCATGCCGGAGTAGAGATAGGCCGCCCGGACGGAGTGGCCGACCGCTTCCCGTTGTTCGGTGACCGGGATGTGGTCCTGACTGTACTCCCCGTACAGTTCGTGACCGTCGGCGTTCCCCCGCATGTCGAGGAAGAACTTCGCCAGGTTGAGATAGCGTGGATCCTCCGTCAGCCGGTAGAGCTTGCCCAGGGCGATCTCGATCTCCTGGTGGCCGGGGGGATTCTTCATCCCTTCGGGACCGAAGACATCCTGCACCAGATCGAGACTCTTCAGGACCACCTCGAGCAGGGTCCGCTTGTCGGTGGCCAGGTAGTAGGCGACCGCTCCCTCGATCATGTGCCCGAGGTTGTA
>JALGWK010000400.1 GCA_025774205.1 bacterium | reverse complement strand
ATGGGCTGGACTACGCAGAACGATTCCGCCACCTTCCATATGTGGCGACTCTCTCAGGGCTTCCGGAGTCAGGGGAGATATAAACCAGGGGTGAATGATGAGTGACAAGTTTTCAGGGCAGGACGGGAAAAAGGGCCGGATTCCACCGCCGAAGCGGCCTGGTGGCCGGGACAATCGACCGGGTGGTGAAGGAGGCCCACAGCCTCCGAAGGGAAAATTCGGCAATGCCGGCCGATCGCTGGCGTTCTGGGCCATCTTCGTACTGCTCATGGTGATCGGTTACCAGTTCTTCGGCGCGCAAGCCGGTAAGCAGGTCGAACTCGACTCCTTCAACGAGTTCCAGGAACTCGTCGACCGCGGCGAGATAGATGAGATCCTTGTGATCAACAATACCAAGGTCACGGGGAAGCTTCGTACCGAGATCACAAAGCAGATCGGGGGGACGACCAGGGTCTATCACGAGTTCCGCATCAACTTCCTCGATGGCATCATCGACGTGGAGATGCTCGAGCACTGGTCCGATATGGGGATCACCTACTCTTTCCGAAATGAGCAGGGGTGGGGTGGTCTCCTTGTCATGACCCTTCCCTGGATCCTGATAATCTTCCTCTGGATCTTCATCATGCGTCAGATGCAGGGCGGCCAGCGTGGTGTGTTCTCATTCGGAAAAAGCAAGGCGAAGCTGCTGACCGGCGGCAAAGTGAAGGTCAGCTTCGATGATGTGGCGGGTGCCGACGAGGCGAAGCAGGAACTCCAGGAGATCATCGAGTTCCTGAAAGATCCGGCGAAGTTCCAGAAACTGGGCGGTAAGATCCCCAAGGGCGTCCTCCTGACCGGTCCTCCAGGGACCGGCAAGACCTTGCTTGCCCGCGCTGTTGCGGGTGAAGCGGACGCTCCCTTCTTCACGCTCTCCGGGTCGGAATTCGTTGAGATGTTCGTAGGGGTCGGCGCAAGCCGTGTACGGGATCTCTTCGAACAGGGGAAGAACAACGCGCCCTGCATCATCTTCATCGATGAGCTCGACGCGGTCGGACGGCATCGCGGCGCGGGCCTTGGCGGCGGACACGATGAGCGCGAGCAGACCCTGAACCAGCTTCTTGTTGAGATGGACGGCTTCGAGTCGAACGAGGGGGTCATCCTCATCTCGGCCACGAACCGACCCGACGTTCTTGATCCTGCCCTGCTGAGACCAGGACGGTTCGATCGCCTGGTCATAGTCGATCTGCCCGATGTCAAGGGGCGGGAAGGGATCCTGCGTGTGCATTCCCGGAACATCCCGCTGGCGAAAGACGTGGATCTGAAGATCGCCGCCCGGACCACTCCGGGGCTCTCCGGCGCGGATCTCGCGAATCTCCTGAACGAGGCGGCGCTCCTGGCCGCCCGGTTCGATCGCGACAGCGTGACGAACGCCGATATCGAGGAGGCCAAAGACAAGGTGATGATGGGTGCTGAGCGGCGAAGCATGGTCATCGCCGATGAGGAGAAGCGCAAGATCGCCTTCCACGAGGCGGCCCATGCCCTGGTCGGAAAACTCGTCCCCGGTTCCGATCCGGTACACAAAGTGACGATCATCCCCCGTGGAAGGGCGCTCGGTCTCACGCACTACCTGCCTGTCGATGAACGACACATCCACTCGAAAGAGTACCTGCTCGGCATCATCAAACACCTGATGGCCGGAAGGTCTGCCGAGATGCTCATCTTCAACGAGGTGACCACGGGTGCGGGTAACGATATCCAGCGGGCCACGGCGCTGGCGCGCAAAATGGTCCAGGAGTGGGGCATGAGTGATAAGCTCGGGCCCCTCTACTACGGCGAAGAAGAGGAAGAGATTTTCCTCGGACGCGCCATCGCCAGGAACAAGGGGCGGTCGGAATCAACCTCCGAACTGATCGATGATGAGGTCAAGTCGATCATCAGAACCTGTGAGGATGAAGTCGATCAGATGCTCAAGGACAACATCGAGAGCCTGAAGAACCTGGCCGAGACGCTCCTTGAATATGAGATACTCTCCGGCGCGGAGATAGACCTGGCTATTGTCGGTAAGCCCCTGAAGCGCGAGCCGGGAGAACCGGAACCACTGATAATGATTCCTGAACCTGCTGACGCCGACGGGGACTCTGAGGATGACACACCGGAGGCACCTGAGGCAGAGGATGACACACCGGAGGCACCTGGGGCAGAGGATGACACACCGGAAGCGCCTGA
>JALGWK010000399.1 GCA_025774205.1 bacterium | reverse complement strand
CAACACTTCGCAATCGTGTTCGTCGCTCAGCCGGTCTGCTCGAAATGAAGATCAAGACCCAGCGTGACGGCGAAGAGCTCCTGATCAAGGTCCTGAAGTAAGCGGACGGACGTTTCGCGATACCAGGGGCGGCCCATCCGGCCGCCCTTTTTATTTTTCAGGTTGAACAGTACCTCTCCTGACACCGTATTTGCATGAAAGGATACTCCCCCAGACCCGTATCTGCTTGTATCAGGATCAGGTCAACACAGAAAACACCGGAGAAAACCATGCTGTCGTCATCGAAGAAGGGCCGCCTCACCGGGAGCCTACTGCTCGCGCTCCTGCTCGTTTCCGCCACCGCCTGCCAGGGATCGAAGGTCTCGGTGCAGGAGATAGACGGTGTTCTCTATGTCACCAATCCTGCCGAACCGACCCGCCCGAACATGACGGTCGGACTGGAGGAACTCTTCCGTATCGGTGATGACGACATGGCCGGCGACGAGTACATCTTCACCATGATCGGTGGCCTTGCGGTCAGTGAGGATCATCGGATCTACGTACAGGTCGCCCGGGAGGACGTCGTCAAGAACTATGACGGTGAAGGGCAGTACATCAGTACCATCGGACGCCAGGGTCAGGGCCCGGGGGAGATGTTCTACGCCCAGGGAGTCAGCCTGGGTCCCGACGGTAACCTCTGGGTTCCGAGCATGGGCTCGGCCCGGCTGGTTCTCTTCACCCCGGATGGCGAATTCCTGAAGATCATCCCCTTCAGTATGTTACCACCCCTTTTCATCCAGACCACCTCCGACGGATTCATGGGCATCCATGTCAACCAGCGGCTGGTAACGGATGAAGTGGTGGAGATCGAATACCTTCTGCGCCGTTTCAATACGGAGGCTGATACCCTGAACACCCTCTTCAGGAGGAGTGTCCAGCTCGACATCACTGATCTCCAGCTGGGCGGCGTCGCCGAAAACGTTCCGCTCTACACCCAGGATGCCGAGGGACGGATCTGGCAATGCCGACCCCGGACCGATCTCTACCAGCTGAACGTCTTCAATACGGACGGCACCATGAACATGGTCGTCGAGAAGGATGTTCCTCTGATCCCCAAGAGCGATCAGGAGATCGATGAGGAACGGGAAGTGGTGATGCGTCTTATCGAACAGCAGGCGGGAGGGCAACTGCCGCCTGACTTCCAGCTTGACTATGAACCCGACCCGAACCGGGCGTTCCTCGGCATTCCCTACTTCGATCCCCAGGGATACGTATGGGCCCAGGCCAGTCGCGAAGGCACCCACGACACCAACGCCTTCGACCTCTTCGACGAACGCGGCCGGTTCCTGCAGCGGATCCAGATTGAGGGAGTGAATGCCCCTGCCTTCCTCCAGTTCATCGACGATCGGCTCTACCTGGTCGAATCGGACCCGGAGGGGATCCCGCAGATCATCGCCTACCGGATCGAACGCTAGGCAACGACCCGCGATCGATTACACGCCCCCCCTGAATGCGGGCGGTGACACAGCATCCGAAGGCCCGTCGGAGCGATCCGGCGGGCCTTTTCGGTTCAGCTTCCCGGTGCAGATCTTCTCAGCTCTTCAAACTCCGCTCGAAAACCGTGACCAGTTCATCGATCTTCTCCCGCTGGTCCCCGGGTGAGCCTGATTCGAAGGCGGCGTAGACGCAGTGATTGACATGTGCCTCCAGCAGCCGCCCGGCAACCTTCCCGAGGGCTCCCCTGACTGCTGCGATCTGCTGGATGATGTCGATGCAGTAGGCCTCCTCCTCCACCATCCGTTGGATGCCGGCGACCTGTCCGGTGAGCCGGTTCATCCGGCGCCTGATATCCTCCTTCACCTCCGGGGAGGTGAGGCTGGAGGCAGCCTCGGAGTCGACCTGCCCGTGATCCGTTCCGTTCGAAGCCATCGATACTCTCCCTTTTAATCACACTTTCAATCGCTGTTCCGGAGGTTCAGCCGGCGCAGTCGGGCGCTGTTGCTCACCACGTTGATACTCGAGAAGGCCATTGCCGCTTCAGCGATGAGGGGATGGAGCATCCCCAGGATCGCCACCGGCAGCGCGATGGCGTTGTAGAAATAAGCCCAGAAGAGGTTCTGGCGGATCTTGCTGAAGGTGGCCCGGCTCAACGTCACCGCCCGGACGACCGCGCTCAGTTCACCCTGGACGAGGGTGATATCGGCCGATTCGATCGCGATATCGGTGCC
>JALGWK010000072.1 GCA_025774205.1 bacterium | reverse complement strand
TTCGAGCAGGTGGGGATCTCGACCGGCTGGGCCGTCAATCTCACCGGAGAGGGACAGCCGGAGCGACTCACCGCCGGCCGGGTCACCAGTGGTTATCTGGGGACGTTCGGACTCCCCCTGCCGGCGGGACGGCACTTCACTCCCGATGAGGAGACTCCCGGCAATAACCGGGTGGTGATCATCAGTGACGGATTCTGGAAGCGGAGGCTGGGCAGCATCCCCGATGTAATCAACAGTGAACTGCTTCTGAACAGCGAGACCTATACCATCATCGGGCTGATGCCCCCGGAATTCGAAGACTTCTTCAATCACGAGCGTGAGATATGGACTCCGCTGGCCCTCACTGCCGAACAGATCGACAGTCGGGGGTACCTGAGTGAATGGCTGAACCTGGTCGCCCGGGTCGAGGAAGGAACCTCGATCGAGACCGCGCGGGAGGAACTCGTCGCCATGGCCGAGGGTCTCAAGGAAGCCTCACCTGACGAATTCCCCGAAGACTGGACCCTCATGCTCACCACCCTCGATGATCGGGCCAAGGCTGGCTACCGTACCTCGCTGCTCATCCTGGTCGGCGCGGTCGGCCTCGTTCTCCTCATCACCTGTTTCAACGTCGCCAACCTCCTGCTGGCACGGGCGCTCGGACGACGCAAAGAGATCGCCATCCGCGGGGCGCTCGGAGCCAACCGGGGCCAGATACTGCAACAGCTGCTGACCGAGAGCATCATCCTGGCCGGCGCCGGTGGTCTCATGGGACTGTTGCTGGCAATGCTGGGGGTACGAGCGGTGGTCGCGACCGGCCCGGCCGGATCCGGCGTTGCCGGGATCTCGATCGACGCCACCGTCCTGCTTTTCACCCTGGCGGTCTCACTCATTGTCGGCGTGCTCTTCGGACTGATCCCCTCCCTGCAGATATCGAAGACCGACATCCAGAGCACTCTGCGTGAGGGTGGTCAGCGGTCCCGGACCGACCGCAGCAGCCGATCGCTGAGGAAGGTACTGGTGGCCGGGGAGTTCGCCATCTCCCTGGCCCTCCTGACCGGAGCGGGACTGCTGATACAGACGATTGCGGGACTGCAGCGGGTCGATCCCGGCTTCGACCCCGGGAACCTGCTCACCGCCAGGATCTCTCTGCCACAGGCCAAGTATCCCGATAGCCAGTCCCAGCAGGCCTTCTACCAGCGGCTCCTGCCGGAGCTGGAGGCCCTGCCGGGGGTGGTCTCGGCCAGCACAACCGATGTGCTTCCCTTCAGCGGCTCCTGGTCTACGGCCACCTTCAGCATCGAGGGCTATAACCTGGATGGGAGTCTGGAGGATCCCTGGGGGGACATCAGGGTCGTCAGTCCCGGGTTCGATCGCGTCATGGACCTGAGACTCATCAAGGGACGATTCTTCGATGAGACCGACACCCCGGACACACGAATGATCGTGGTGGTGGACGAGGAGATGGTCAGGCGGTTCTGGAGCGATGAGGAGCCGATCGGCAAGCGCATCACCTTCGACGACCAGACCGACCCCGACGCGGTCTTCTTCGAGGTCATCGGCGTCGTCGGTCACACCATGCACGAAGGCCTGGATGCCGATCCGCGTCTCCAGGTCTACGGTTCCCATCAGCAGGCCGGTGGCGGCAATACCAACCTGGTGATCCGCACCACCGGCGACCCTCTGAGTCTGACCTCCGCGGTGCGCCAGACCGTCCAGTCCCTCGACAGCGATCAGCCGGTTTCCGGATTCCGGACCATGGAAGAGCTGATCGCCTCCTCATTCGGTGACCGGAAGACGACCATGTTCCTCCTCGTCCTCTTCGCCGCCCTGGCGATCATACTGGCCTCGCTCGGTATCTATGGAGTGATGTCGCAGACCGTCAACGAGCGGACCGCAGAGTTCGGCGTCAGGCTGGCGTGCGGAGCAACCGGTTTACAGCTCATCACCATGGTGTTGAAGAGCGGCCTCTTCCTGGCCGCGGCCGGCATCGCGGTCGGCCTGCTCGCTTCACTCGGCCTGTCGCGCCTGATCATGAGCCAGCTCTACGGGGTGGCGCCTTCCGATCCATTCACCCTCGTGAGTGTCACCATTCTGCTCTTCCTGATCGCGACGATCGCGACCTTGCTGCCCGCTCGCAGGGCGGCCAGGCTCGATCCATTGACGTCACTGCGCGGGGAGTAGGGGTCAGTTTACCTTCCCGGCCGCAGGAGCAGGAGAAAATTCGGTCGGACAGCTTCATGAAGTACCGGCAGCAGCGCCCGTTCGACTTCGCCTCTTCCCTCCGGTGGAACCAGTTCCCTCAGGATCGCGGCCGGGGGGAACTCGCCCCTCCTCTCTCGAGACCTGATCAGATCGCGATGGAGGATACCCCGGTGGAAGAGACCACCGTAATACGCGGAGATGTCGGGGTTCTGGAAGGGCGCGAAGAAGGCCTGCGTCCGGTGGAAGGTGAAGTAGTGGAGAGAATTGATCCGTACCTGCATCGAGAAGGACCAGAACAGGACCGCACCGACGGTGATCGTGATCGGCGCCGCTATCCGGCGGGGGGCCCGCAGGAGCCACTCCCCCACCTCGATCCGCGGCAGGGTGCCGATCAGGACGATCGGGAGCAGGTAGCGGGGACCGTAGCACCACTCTCCGGCCCAGGAGGAGAAGGGGATCACCCCCAGGAAGATCACGGCGCTGACCGCCAGCAGGAAGAGCGCCTCAGACCGGTTGCGGCGGAGGAAGGCCGGCAGTCCGAAAAGGGCGACCAGCAGTGAGGGCGCGTGGATGAAGATGTTGGCGTTGCCCGGCCTGAAGAGGAACGACGAAACGGCCGGGACGAGATAGGAGAAGGCGAACCGATCGTGCGACTGACCGTCGGCTCCCAGCCACTGCCCGTACCCCGAGTTGAAGGGCGAGCCGAACTTGATCTGGTTCACCAGCAGCACGGCAACGACGATCACGACCGTCGGGATCACGAGCGGACGGATGAGGGCCCGGATCCGCGTCTCCGAGAGGTTCCCCCGCAGCCTTTCCTTGAGGGGATCGCTCTTCCGTCCGGCGCTGAGCGCGAAGATCCAGACCACCGGGACGAGGATGATGAAGAAGAGTTTCACCAGCACCAGGGCGCCGAGCCAGAGGCCGGCCCGCAGAAGATGTCCTCCGAACCGGGGATCGACCTCCTCTGCCGATGCTCCTGCCGATGCCTCTGCCGATGCTCCTGCCGGTGCTTCTGCCGATGCTCCTGCCGGTGCTTCTGCCGGTGCTTCTGCCGATGCTCCGGGAGCCTCCCCCTCCCTCGCTCTCAGCGAGGCGAGCAGGTGGAAGATGAATCCGAGGAAGGGCACCACCTGGTAGATCTCAAGGCTCGGCGAGCGCAGGTAGTACCACGCGAAGGTCGTGTACCAGAGGACGAGGATGAAGCCGATCCTGATCAGGGAACGGTCGGTGTAGAGCGAGACGATCCGGTAGATGAAGACCGTCGCGAGGAGAGTCAGGACGATCGACCAGAGGTTCAGCCAGATCAGGAGTGAGGCGGCATTGTTCTGGAACCCGAGGTCCCCGCCGGTCAGCCGGTCGGCCAGGAGTGGCGGCAGGCAGAGCAGCGTGTTCCCGATCCCGTATTTCGAGTAGAGCCGGCCGCTCCCGTCCCGCTCGAAGAAGTACTGTCCCTTCTGTCGCAGGAACGATTCGAGCTCCGGTCGCGCCGACGGTTCGATCCCGATGTCACCGGTGGTGAGGAGGTTCACCGCCGCCGCCCGGGGAGCGAAGTTGTCGCCCGGATAGAAGAAGGCCGGCATCGTCACAACCTGGAAGAGGGCGATACCGAGCAGCAGGAAGAGGAGTGGTCGATCGTCGCGGAACTTTCCGGATAGTCCGGTCCCCCCGGGACGGGTATCGCCGTCGTCAGCCATCACAGCCTGTTCAGGTCCACCTGCGACGGTCCCTGCACCACCCCGCCGATGGTGATATCGGCGCTCAGGTGGAGGGGTCCCATCGGCAGTACAATCCGGTTGAAGACGCAGCCCGAGGCCCCCTCCGGCCCGCCGGGGATATTCCCGGTCAACTCCCGATCATCGAGATGGAGGACGACTTCAACATCCTCCTCAGTAACCGGGAAGCGGAGATGGATGTCCCACAAGGCCAGGTTCGCAACCTGAAGTTCCCACCGACCGTTGGTGTACCGGGCCCATGAACCCTGGGTACTCCTCCAGTTCTGTCTGGTGAGAACGGTCGGATTCTCATGACTCGTTCCGATCACGATCTTCGGCGGCGCGTAGTTGTCCGGACGGGTGGTACCCACGTCGTCGAACCAGGCATCGTAATCGAGGAGCATGGTACGGACGACGTCAGGCCTCAGGTGGGCGATGTTGTGCTCTTCCAGCGGATCGAACTCCATGTCGTAGAGTTCGAGGGCCGGCGTCCCCTCGAACCGTTCGCGACCGAAACCGCTGGCGTGGAGGAACTTCCACTTCTGTTTCCGGGCGGCGAAGTTGTGGAACTTGAACGGCTGGTCTCCGCGGTGGGCCTGAATGTGGATGGTCCGATCGGGCCATTCCACCTCAACTCCCTCGAGCAGCGGCAGGATACTGCGGCCGTCGAGACGCAGATCGGCAGGGACCGGCACCTCACACGCCTCGAGGATGGTCGGGAGCACATCGATGTGAGCCGCGATCCGGTCACTCGAGTGGCCGGCCGTCAGCCTATCAGGCCATTGGACGAAGAAGGGTGATCGCACTCCCCCCTCGTAGACCGACGACTTGCTCCCCCGCATTCCCGCTACGTACCGGTTCCCGTTCGGTCCGTTGTCCACCATGAAGATGACGATGGTGCTGCCGGTCACTCCCAGATCGTCAAGGCCCCGGAAGAGTTTACCGACGTTGTCATCGATGTTGGTGATCATCGAGAAGATGCGGGCCCGCCGGTCGGTATCGGCATCCTCCGGCAGCGGATGTCCCCGCTCCTGCGGGAAGACATGATTGCCCAGGTCGATCGACCGGTACTCCTCATACAGTTCCTGAGGCACATCGTTGAAGGGACCGTGGGGCGCGTTCGGGGCAACGTAGGCGAAGAAATTGCGTCCCCCCTCCACCTCTCCGCCGATCCACTCCAGGGCGGCGTCGAAATAAATGTCGGTACAGAAGCCTTCGGTCCGCACCTCCTCGCCGTTGTGGAAAAGGATCGGATCGGTGTACTTCCCCTCCCCCCCGGGTGGATCACTCGGCTGCCCGATCCCCCCACCGCGATGCACCAGAGACTCTTCGAAACCCTGGTCCATCGGGCGCATCGGATAGTTGTCTCCCAGGTGCCACTTGCCGAAGATCCCGGTAGAGTAGCCCGAGCCCTGAAGGAGTTCGGCGACGGTCACCTCTCCGGGGTCCATCATCGAGCGGCCGATCCAGGTGTCGATCACCCGGGTTCGATAATTGTAGCGACCGGTCATGAGGCAGGCGCGGGTCGGCGAGCAGACCGGATGGACATAGAACTGCTCCATCCGGGCGCTCCGTTCCGCCATGGCGTCGATGTTGGGGGTACGGATGACCGGGTTGCCGGTGGCCCCCAGATCACCGTACCCCTGATCGTCGGTCATGATCACGATCACATTGGGCCGCTCCCGACCGGTGCCCCTGACGACCGTGAAGGGCCAGGCAGTGGTCACAGCGGCCGTACCGGCGCCCAGTTCCCTGAGGAACCTGCGGCGGTCTCGTCGGTTGTCGCTCCGTTCATCCATGGCAGTCCGTATCGTAGCCTCCCACTGGAGATTGTGGGAAGAGGAGATTATGCTACATCCGGCGAATCGACAGAGACTCCCTGAGAGGATCACATCCATGCAGAAGAGAATCGAATCACTCCCCGCCCGGCTTCAACTGCTCATACCTGCCGCGTGCGCAGTACTGCTCCTCCCCGCCTCCGCCCTGGCTCAGCCGGGACGGTTCGACGAGAGGATCTCCCGGGCGATCGCCGGCTGCGAGGCCTCGATCATCGATATCCGTCACCAGATCCATGCCAATCCCGAACTGGGGAACCGGGAGTTCGAGACCGCGGCAATGGTGGCCGGACACCTGGCTTCCCTCGGAATTGAAGTCAAGACAGGCGTGGCCCACACGGGAGTCGTCGGGATCCTGCGCGGAGGCAGGCCCGGTCCGATGGTGGCGATCAGGGCCGACATGGACGCCCTGCCCGTCACTGAGGAGACCGACCTCCCCTTCCGCTCCACAAAGCGGACGACCTACAACGACATGGAAGTCGGGGTGATGCACGCCTGCGGGCACGATATCCACACCAGCGTTCTCATGGGAGTCGCCACGGTGCTGACCGACCTGAAGGAAGAGCTGGCCGGCTCTGTCCTCTTCATCTTCCAGCCGGCCGAGGAGGGCGCGCCAGCCGGTGAGTCGGGAGGCGCCAGCCTCATGCTCGAGGAGGGCCTGTTCGAGGGGATCGAACCGGTGGCGGTTTTCGCGCTCCACATCGATCCCCAGGTACCGGCCGGTGATATCGTCTACTCAATCGGCCCCGCCCTCGCCGCCAGCGACGGATTCTCCATCACCGTCACGGGGAAGCAGACCCATGCCGCCAGGCCCCACACCGGCGTCGATCCGATCGTGATGGCCTCCCAGCTCGTCCTGGCTCTTCAGACGATCACCTCCCGGACGCTCGATCCTCTCGATTCCTGCGTCGTCACCGTCGGCATGTTCCACGGTGGTGAGCGCTCCAACATCATCCCCGAGAACGTCCGTCTCACCGGTACCGTCCGATCCTACAGCGACGCGGTCCGTGACACGGTCGAGCAGAGGATGACCGAGATCGTCGAGGGCATCGCGACAGCGGGCGGCGGCACCGGCGAGCTGACGTATTCAAGGGGGCTCCCCCCGACCATCAACGATCCCGACCTGGTGAGATCGATGATCCCCACCCTCCAGGCCGCGCTCGGGGCCGAACATGTCATCGAGGGGCCTCCCTGGATGGCCTCGGAGGACTTCTCCTACTACGCCCGGCTGGTACCCGGATTCATCTTCTTCCTCGGTACCCTGAAGGAGGGAACGGTCAGCGGTGACCTCCACAATCCGGGTATGCGGGCCGATGACTCCGCCGTTCCTGTCGGCATCAGGGCCCTGAGCAATCTCGTGATCGACCGGTTGTTGCTGGAGGGTGGTGAACGATGACGCTGAACGACTGGCGAGATCACGGGTACGACTCGCCTGACGCTGTTCTCCAGGCATTCACCAGGCGATCCCTGGAGGTCGACGAAGAGGAATTCAGGACGGCCGTTGCCTGGATGCCGGAGACGGTTCCGGGATTCGGAACCGGGGCCGCAATGAATGACTGGATGAATCGTCCCCTGGCGGGAGTACCCTTCCTCGTCAAGGATCTCTACGACGTCGCCGGCTGGCCGACAACGGCCTCATCGACGTTCCTCGATTCGGTCCGGGGGATACCGGCCGACACCGCCCCGCTCGTTACCCGCCTCTGCTCTCTGGGAGCGACACCGGTTGGGAAGACACACCTGAATGAATTCGCGTCGCGTACGGCCTGTCCGGCAGGAACGCTCATTTCGGACATTGCCGCCATCCCCGCTTCCCCGACCGGATGAGCGGTGGTTCGAGCAGCGGCTCAGCCTGGGCCGTGAGCCGCGGGCTGGTTCCACTGGCGCTCGGATCGGATACCGGCGGTTCGGTGCGGGTCCCTGCGTCCTTCTGCGGCATCCTCGGTCTGCGCCTGACTCCCGACCATGAGTGGTCCCGTGAAGGCTGCTTCCCCCTCTCACCGGGACTCGATACAGCCGGCTGGTTCACCGGTACTGCCGGTGACATGATCACGGTCACCCGACTGCTCCTCGAACCGGAGGCCACGGATAATTCGCTGCGCGGGATCGTCCTCGAACCCGAGGGTCTGGCCATCGATCCCGACCTGCAGAGCGCATGTGACACCTTCCTCGGGAAAGCCGGTCTGGCACCCGACCGGGAGGTCACAGATGCCTTCCGGGAGGCGACCGTGGACCTGGTTCATTCCTATCACGTGATCGGGAGCCGGGCGGCGTTCGAGGTCCATGAACCGTGGCTCGTTGAACATCATGACGACTATCAACCG
>JALGWK010000398.1 GCA_025774205.1 bacterium | reverse complement strand
CGGTTCATCAGGACGGGTTCTGCGCAGAGACGCCCCGGCATCCGCCGGGGCGTTTTTTTATGCGTTTCTCTGAGACTTGATCGGGATCGTGTAACGGAATGACCGGGATGCCACGATCATGGAAGCATGGATGTTCCCGAGTTGCGGAGGTTCCCCCGGAAAGAGGACCAGCTCCCGGTCTCGGCTCTGTCACCGCCGGCCCGGAGTGCGAAGAGGGATTGCTCACTGCCGACCAGTATCCTCCCCTCTCTAGTCACGATCGGCGACCCGAGCCAGCATCCCTCTCCCATTGCATAGCGCCAGCGGAGCGATCCCTGAGAATTGAATGATTGGAGTTGAGCGCCGTAGCACCCCCCACTCGTGACGATGGCATACAGACTTCCACTCCTGCCCAGAACCGGGGAGGTGAGGATAACCCCCTCAAGATCCTTCACCCATGTTACTGAGCCATCGGGACGGAAGGCATAGAATCTGCTCACGTGATATGGAGGAATACCCCCTTCAGGTCTTCCGCTCCATTCAGGGCGTATCGAAACGTAAATCGTTCCGTCGGGATCGACGACCGGTTCACTGAACCTGTCCATCCCCATGATGTCTACCCCGGGCACTTCGTAATTCCAGCCGAGGGTGCCATCCCGGTTGATGGCATAGACCGTTGTATCACAGGTGACAATGATCCTCCCGTCCCTGGCGATTACGGGGGAGGTACCAGTGGATCGCGGGAACGGAAACTCCCACAGAACGCTCCCGAGGGGATCGACGGCCAGCAGTCTGCTCTGCTGTACGGGAAAACCAGTGTAATCTGTTATATAGATCCGTCCGGCGGAATCGATCGCGGGTGAACAGCGCCAGCCGCTGTCCAGAGCCAGCTGCCAGAGCTGATCGCCGTTCTGACCGATCGCCCTCAGGAATCCTTCAGTCGAGCAGTAGTAGACGGTGCCGTCGGCATCCACTGCCGGGTGCGATTCGAAGGTTCCCCCGGTCGGCACCCTCCATCGCAGGGTTCCATCGGGCCGGATCGAATAGAGATGCTCATCCTCCGAGATCACGTAGATTGAGCCATCAGGCGCGATTACGGGAGGAGACTGAAGGGCCTGTCGGGTCAGGAACCGCCATTTCAACGGTCCTTTCGGATCGAGGGCATACAGATAGGCATCCCTGGAGCTGACGTAGATCGTGCCGTCATCACCGATGGCCGGACAGTACGCGATCCAGCCGTTCGTGCGATATTCCCACAGAGCAATATCGTCCATCGGCTGCACCGGATTGTGCGTGCATCCCTGGCTCAGAAACAGGGCAAATCCCACCAGGCAGATCAAGGTGCAGGTGACCGGACATCTCGGGAGGTGGATCATCGATCGTGGTCCCGGCAGGTGGGATCCCTGTTCACCGTTTCGGCCGGCTCGATCCGCCTGCTGCTCCCCGATACCTGTACCAGCCTGTCACACACACCCGTATTCCCTCCCGGATCCATGACCCACAGCCGAATCGCATGAACACCCTCGATGAGGTACTGGTGGGAATCGATCGGGCTCGGAGCGGGATTGCCCCAGCCATACTGGCCAGGTTCATAGTCCCAGCTCCACTGGAACCTGAGATACTCATCAGGATCATCCGGATCGGTGCTGGCCGAGGCATCAACAATGAACCACGTATCAGTCGTCCCTGTTGCGGGGAGCACCTGGAAATCAGCAGTTGGAGGATCATTGGGAGGGGCCGAGTAGATGTTTTTGGCGGGATTGTTCTCACAGGCTGAGAGGAGCCCGCACCCGACCATGAGCAGCCCCGGGACTATCATGCCACCGATCCGGGCTGACAGCCCGGGCATCGAGATTCCTCGGACAGAATGATTTGTTGAACCGGTTCTCATTATGAGCTCAGCTTGACCCGATCGTGACAGGGATACCTGGTACGACCATTTCGTGAGGATGACGATTATCTGATCACTCCGGTCCACATCGACCTCATCGGGAAGTGAATGACGGAGAGGATGGGTAGGTTGTTCACACTTCACTTCACGCGAGGGCAGGCATGGTCGAACTGATAACACTCGGATCGGGTTCGAGAGGGAACAGCACTCTCCTGAGGACCTCCGGTTCGGCCCTCCTTATCGACGGCGGTTTCACCGCCCGGCAACTCACCCTCCGCCTGGCGGCCGTCGACCACGATCCCTCAGCCGTCGACGCGATCGTGATCACCCACGAACATTCC
>JALGWK010000397.1 GCA_025774205.1 bacterium | reverse complement strand
AGATCGAACTCCGGGTAGACGGTAAGGAGAGTGAAGGTGTTCTCCGCCCACGACTGGTGTCCCACGCACTGGAATTCCGGGATCAGCCTGAGACCGTGTCGACGGCACAGCCTGGCGAACCGGCGGGCTCCCGCGCGGGTGATCTGCTCCTCGCCCTGTCTGAGTTCGGGGTGGGAGCGGTATTGGAAGTGGTAATCGACCTCCAGAATCAGGGTGTTGATGCCCCGGTCGACCAGGGCGGGAAGGGAGAGAGCGAGTTCGTCCAGGGCCTCGTCGGTGTTGTAGTTCAGGCAGTGGAAGGCGTGCCACGATCCGGCCGGGCTCAAACCGGGATGAGGCCCGATCACTCCGCCGCAGGCGCCGGCGAACAGCAGTACCATCACTATCAGCACTCCATGAAGCGTTCGTCGCGCGATCACTCGATCCACAGCTCCTTCTCCAGGTCCTTCCAGAACTCCATCTTCATACCGTCGTGATTGAAGACACCCTGGTAGTAGGGATCGTGTTTCTTGTATTCCTCGTATGGTCCCGTGTAGCCGGCCCGCCTGGCCTTGTAGGTCTCGAAGGCCGCCATGCTGTCGTATTCCCAGATGATGAAATGGCGGCCTGACTCCTCACCTGCGATGGTTTTCTCGAAATATCGGACACTCTTCCATTCCCCGAAGAGTTCCCGGTGGTCATTGACCCACTGGAGCCAATCCCTCATGGCGAGGGCGTGTTCCTCCTCTTTCCCCTCGGCGACGTACCAGCTCTCCATCTCGTAAACAGCCATGATCAGACCTCCCTTCCCATGTCACCGAATTCACCGCCGTAGGTGCGGATGATCCGCCGCAGTTCCTCCGAACCGTTCCCGGAGTCGGGGATGTCCGGTGATTGTCCCATGAGAGAAGGGTGACTACTGGCGGAACGCCGATACCAGGGGAGAGCAGCCAGGAGGAACCCGCTTGAGGCGCCCGCTCTCAGGAACCCGCGTCTGCCGATCGGTACTGCTCGTTCACGCATACCTTCATCCCCATGCTGAGGTTGCCGGATAACAACCCGGCAACCTTAGCATACCCGTCCCGCAGGTGAGAATCAGGAAGGGGGGGAGCCGAAGGAACGGGGAGCGTGCCTATCTGATCCGGTTCAGGAGGGTGGCGGATATATGCCGGGCCGCTTCCGGCACGCTCTTCCTCATGGCCCGGTCGGCGACGGAACCGACATCGCCTCCCCAGCCGTTCTCCCATGAGAATCCGGTGATCACTTCGGCGGTCCGGGTATCGATCAGCCGGGCTGTCACGATCTGCGGATTACCGTCCCAGCCGAGCACTGTCCTGAGGACCAGCAGGGCTTCAGCCCCACCGTTTCTGAGAGCCTCCAGACCTTCAGGACTGTTGACGTGGTATGCATCGATACCGACCCGGCGGGCGAGCTGAGTGGTCTGGTCGGCATCGAGCACCCGGAGGCTCCCGCTGTTCAGGTGCATGGCAATCTCTGCTCCCATGATTCCTCCCCGGGGATCGATCGCAATGCTCTGGATCTGTGATCCCGACCAGGGGGGATGGACCATCTCGGTGATCTTTGCGCCGGCGCAACCGGCAGCCATAAAGATGATCGCGGGGATGAAGATGAAGGATATGGATCGACGCATGAACTTCCTCCTGTCGTATTCGGGCATACGATGGCTCAGTAGAAAGTATTGCAACTCCCGTGCCAGTTGTGGATCGATCGCCGATGCCCGGATTCTGTTGCTTCGTGGCAGGGAATACGATCGTAGATGTCAGACATGTCCCTGCGGGGCACCACATGATGTCCCGATTCAGGGACATTTCGGTGGTCAGGTGGCTCCAACTTTCAGAATGAAGGTGCCGTTCAAGGGAAGGACAGGACCGGCTCACCCACAAGGATGAGGATCACAAGGATGGATCGTTTATCACGCGCCTTTCATCTGTCAACTTTCGCTGCTGTCATCCTGCTCACGTTCGACGGATGCGGACGTTCATCAGGGGCGGACTTCACGGTCGAGACACTCGAGTCAGGTATTATCGAGACGACCTATACCTCTCTCCCCATCGCCTGGCTCGCTGTCGATACAGTCGCTGTCTGGGACGTCTGGAGCGGGGAATCGGGCTACCACTTCAACCGGATCACGGCCGCGGCGGGCTTCGATGATGGGTTCTTCATTCTCGACTCGGGAAATCGCCAGGTCATAGAGACCGACCTCACCGGCCAG
>JALGWK010000396.1 GCA_025774205.1 bacterium | reverse complement strand
CAGCTAATCTGACCGCAGCGCCACCAGCGGATCAACCTTGACTGCCCGCCGTGCCGGGATGAGGCAGGCGAGGAAGGCCACCAGCCCCAGCAGGAGAGAGACCAGCAGGTAGGTTACGGGATCGGTCGGCGCGGTTGAGAAGAGCGTATTGCGGAGCAGTATGGCGACACCCCAGCCCCCCAGGAGCCCGACCAGAAGACCGCTTCCGGCCCAGATCACCCCCATCCGGATCACGCTCGCCATAACCTGCGCCGGACCAGCTCCCATCGCGATCCTGATCCCCATCTCCCGGGTCCTCTGGCTGACGAAGCAGGAGAGCACGCCATAGAGTCCGGTCGAGGCCAGGATGAAAGCGATGGCGGCGAAGACACCCAGCAGGAGCATCAGGAACCGGTATCCAGCGGTCGAACGGGAGAGTCTGTCCATCATGGTGCCGGTGCCGGTGATGGGGACGTCACTGTCCACCTCATGCACGATCTCCCGGATCGCCGGGACGGGCGCTGTCGGATCCCCCTCGACCTTCATCACGAGAGTCAGTACCCCCTGCGGGTACTGCCTGTTCGGCAGGTAGAAGACCGGTCGCGGATCGGCGTTGAGCCCGTAATCGGGCAGATTTCCCACGACCCCGATGATCTCGAGCGGGATGCCATCACCCCATGACAGCACGAGTATCTTCCCCAACGGATCCTCCCCCGGGAAGGCCTCCTCCACCATGGCCTGGCTCACGACGGTAACCGGCGGTGAACCGGTACGGTCGGTCGGCTCGAAGGTGCGGCCGGCCAGGACCGGAACCCCCATCGTTTCGAAGTAACCGTCCATGACGAACCGACGCGTTGACGCTATGCGATCGGAGGAATCCGCGGGGGGGCGATCGGCCCGATAGAGGCCGTTCCAGAGGCCGCCAAAGAGTGGCAGCCCATCGGTTGCCGAAGCCTCCATGACACCGGGGAGAGATCGGATCCGGTCGAGTATGGCATCGAAGGCGATCACACGCTGTTCCGGATCCTGGTAGGAGAAGGAGGGCAGCTGCAGATTCATGGTGAGCACTCCCTCGGTCTCCATACCTGTATCGACCTGCTGCAGCCTGAAGAAACTGCGCATGAGCAGTCCGGAGGCGATGAGCAGGGTGAGAGAGAGACCTACCTGACCGACCACAAGCAGGCTCCGGGTCCTCAGGCTGCGGAGTCCGGCCGTGCTCGAACCGCCCTCCCTGAGGGTACCGGCCAGGCTGGTCCGTGAGCTGCGCCGGGCCGGTACGATACCGAAGAGGAGCGCGGTCAGCAGCGAGGTGACCAGAGTGACCAGGAGCACGGTTGTATTGATCGATATCGAGTCCACCCGCGGCAGGTTGGCCGGACCGAGCGCTTTCAGGACCCGGATCCCCTGGGTGGCGAGGAGGATGCCGCCCACCGTTCCGAGCAGGGTCAGGGTCAGGCTCTCGGTCATCAGCTGGCGGACGATAGCTCCCTTTGGCGCTCCGAGGGACAACCTTACGGCGAACTCGCCGCTTCGCGCGGTAACCCGGGCGAGGAAGAGGGAGGAGAGGTTGGCGCAGGCGATGAGCAGGACCAGGATTACAGCGGCCATGAGCAGGATCATCGAACCGGCGACATCCCCGTAGAGCCGGGTATGCAGACCCGTGAGACGGATCCCCCAGCCGCCCTTCACCGTCGGATACGCCTCCGAGATAGCGGCTGCCAGCACATCCATCTCGGCCTGGGCCTGGTCGATACGTACGCCATCGGCGAGACGGCCGATGATGTAGAAGTTGTTGTTCCCCCGTCCCGATTCCGACGGTCCGCCGCGCTGCATGGGTGCCCATAACTCCACGCCGTCGGGGTAGGCGAAGTCCTGCGGCATCACACCCACGATCTCGCGGGGGGCTCCATCGATGGTGATCCCGGTCCCCACGACTGATGGATCACCGCCATATCTCCGCTGCCACAGTCCATAGCTGAGGATGACCACCTGAGGTCCGCCGAGGACCTCCTCCTCGGGGGTGAACGTCCGGCCGTGGAGGGGAGCGACCGCCAGAGTGGTGAAGAGATTGTGGGAGATCGTGGTCGCACTGACCCGTTCCGGCTCCTCACCGCCGGTGATGATCACACCGGGCCGGAAGAGGAGATGAGATCCCATTGAAGGATCACACCGGGCCGGAAGAGGAGATGAGATCCCATTGAAGAGAAGGAGGTCGACTGATCCCGGTAATCGAAGTAATCCTCGGCAGAAATTGAGTTCGTTCGTCCCTCGGGAGTGACGGCGTCGAACCAGACGAGTCGGTCCGGCTCATCGTACGGCAGCGGCTGCAGCACAACCCCGTGGAGGGCGCTGAACATCATCGTGATGCCGCCGATCCCGATAGAGATGATCAGTAGACAGATGATCGTGAACCCGGGATTCATGCGCATGTTGCGCCCCGCCAGCCGGAGGTCGGTGATGATATCGGAGATGTAATCGTGACGGGCGCGGACCCGTCTGCGGCGATCTTCGATCTCCACACACTTTTCCTGGTATCCGTTGTCAGCGCCGAATCGCGATCTGGCTTCCGCTTCGGCCTCCTCGGGCGAGAGGCCCTCTTCCTCGATCAGCCGTTTCACGCTCATCTCCAGGTGGAAGGTCATTTCTTCGGACACCGCCCGGTCGACATCAGAGCGGCGCAGCAGCAGGCGCCAGGCGCGGCGTATCCCGTTCTGCCCGGCCATCAGACAGCGAGTATCCGGGCGAGGACGCGGACGTAACGGCCCCAGGTATCTGAGCGGGCCGTGAGTTCATTCCGGCCCCTGGCGGTCAGCTGATAGTACTTGGCCCGCCGATTGTTCTCGGAGATTCCCCAGTCCGCCTT
>JALGWK010000395.1 GCA_025774205.1 bacterium | reverse complement strand
TTCCAGAGGATGGGACTGACCTTGTAGCCCACCAGCCGGTCGAGGACGCGGCGTGCCTTCTGGGCCTCGATCTTGTCCCTGTCGATGATCGTGGCCTGTTCGAGGGAGGCCGTTACCGCCGTGCGGGTAATCTCGTTGAAGGTCAGGCGCCGGAAGCGTGGATCACCGAAGGGGTCCTTCGCCCCCAGAAGGACCGCCACATGCCAGGCAATGGCCTCTCCCTCGCGGTCAGGGTCGGTCGCAAGGTAGATGATGTCCGCTTCCTTCGCTGCTTTCCTCAATTCGGCGATGACCTTTTTCTTCTTTTCGATCGATTCGTATTCAGGTTCAAAAGGCGGGCACGGATCAATTTTGGGATCATATACAATACGACCTTCTGAATCTCTTCTTAATTCGAGGCATACACCGATCCCCTTCTTCGGCAGGTCGCGCACGTGGCCCATGCTGGCCAGGACGGTGAATCCCGGCCCAAGGTACTGCTCGATCGTCCTCGATTTGGCGGGTGACTCAACCACGACGAGAGCTCGAACGGGCTGTTGTGAAGAGACTTCTTCCACGCTGTCTTCCTCTGAAGGTTTCATGTACAGGGGACCGAAGGGAGAGAATCAGTCGGACGCGGAGTCTGTCTGTTCCCGTCCCGCGGCGAGATACCAGAAGTGACCGTCAAGTCGATCGTAGTCACTCCAGGTCCGTTCCTCGCCCTGATATCTGTCTCTGATGTCCCGGAACGTCGCCACGCGTGAATCGAGATGATCGATCGCGTGGAGTATCACCGCTTCGAGCGTTTTCGGGACCACCGGGGAGCCGTGCTCGAGCCTCCCCTGGTGGCTGAGGATCAGGTGACTGAGGTGCATCCTGACCGGCTCCGGGAACTCATCGATCGAATCCGCCTGCCGCCGAACAAGACGTTCTCCTATCACCACATGACCCTCCAGCCTCCCTTCATCCGAATAATCTATCACGGTGTCAACCCGATATTCGATAATCTTGCCGATATCGTGCAGGAGCGCGGCCGTCACCAGCAGGTCACCATCCGCCTCCGGATAGTACTCTGAACAGTACTTCGCGTGCTCGGCCATATTGAGGCTATGTTCAGCCAGGCCGCCGATATAAGCCTGGTGCCGGTTCTTCGCGGCCGGGGCTTCCAGGTACGCCTCGAGGAGGCCCTCCCCCTCGAAGATCCGCTCCAGAAGGGTCTTCAGCCAGGGGGTCGTGATGCCCCCCCTGACGCGATCGAGCCGGTCTCCGAGTTCATTGTGATCTTCAGGTCCGGTCTTCATGAAGAGGGCCCGGGGGAAGTCACCTTCAAGGATATCCATCTTCCGAACCGTGAGCTGCGGAGTACCCCGGTACTCACCGACATCTCCGCCCGCCCTGACGACCGAGCCCTGTTCCAGTTTCCCGGCCAATCCGGCGCCCTCCCAGTGAATGGCGTTGATCGACCCGGTCCGGTCCTGGAGTACAAGCCGCAGAAAGGGGGAACCGTCCTTCTTCTTGTGCAGAGTCAACTCGGCCACGGCGTATATACCCTCAGCCCGCAGGCCGGGTCTGAGATCCTCGACCCAATCACCTTTGTCGGAGGGGTTCGCGTTCAGGAAATCAGTCTGCGCCCCGTTCATATTTTCACCTCTGGATGCCTTCAGTCGTTCAGGGGCCGCCCCGTCAGCAGATCGAACTGCTGCCCTTCATGTGGAACCTGGATGTTCGAGATCCCTTCGGTGCGCAGGTGGCTGGCAAACGCCAGGCTCACCGGCTCGTCCCCGTGTACGACATAGACGGTAGCGGGTGGCGACGACATTCCCCGGATATGCTCAAGCAGATCATGCCGGTCGCCGTGGGTGGAGAGCCCGCCGATGTGCTCAACCTCGGCCCTGAGACGGAATTCCTGTCCGAAAATCCTGATCAGGGGCTGTTGCTCCATCAGACGTCGGCCGAGAGTATGAGGGGCACAGTAACCGACGATCAGGATCGTGTTCCTGGCATCACCGACGGCATGGATCAGGTGATGAAGGATACGTCCCGCCTCGCACATGCCCGAAGCTGAAATGATGATGCATGGAATCCGCAGTTCGTTCAGCCGCTTCGACTCCTCCTATACGTCAGTCTTCTGAAGCCGAGGATGTCTTCGCTTTCCAGCCATTCCGAAGCTTTCCGGTCGTAACACTCCGGATGGCGCCGGTAGACCTCGGTCGCTTCGCTGGCCATGGGGCTGTCCACGTAGATGGGGATGGCCGGCAGACGCCCTTCGTTGAACAGCTCATGCAGCAGGTAGACCACCCGCTGGGTTCGCCCTACCGAGAACGCCGGGATGATGAGACGACCGCCCCGCTCTACCGTCCGGGACACGACTCCCGCCAGAAGGGCCTTCAGATCCTCGCCCCGTTCGTGAAGCCTGTCACCATAGGTACTCTCCATGATCAGGGCGTCGAGACCATCGATCTGATACGGATCACGCAGGATCGGCAGGTGATCACGCCCGAGGTCCCCGGTGAATCCCAACCGGAACGGTGGGTTTGGTACTTCATCGCTGTCTATATTAAGTATGACTTGAGCAGCACCCAGTATGTGACCAGCTTCTCTGAAGATAGCCGATACCTCGTCGGTCACCTGAAAGGTCTGGTCATACGATCGCACAGCCAGCATCGGGAGGGTTTTCTCGACATCTTTGCGGGTGTAGAAGGGTTCAATCGGCGGCGCCCCCTTCGGCAGCCGTTTGTTCAGGTAATAGACGTCACGTTCGGCTATCTGCGCCGAGTCCCTCAGGAGCACTCCGAGGAGATCGGCGGTCGCGTCGGTGCAGTAGATCGGCCCTTCGAAGCCCGTCCTGACCAGCGCCGGAAGCGCGCCTGAGTGATCGATGTGCGCGTGTGAGAGGATCACGGCATCGACCTCGCCGGTCGTGAAGGGAAAGTTGCTGTTCCGCTCCCGTGCTTCCGCCCTCCGGCCCTGGAAAAGGCCGCACTCCAGCAGGATGTTCCGACCTTTGACTTCGAGCAGATGCTTCGATCCGGTTACCGTCCTGACACCGCCATGGAAGCTGAGCTTCATCAATTGACTCCCCCTCCGCCGGAAGGTGGCGGATCGATCCCCAGCGCCTCGAGGATCCTGGAAGTCAGATCGAGTGAGTGATGCCCGAAAAGGAGCCCCCCGCCCGAACTGTCGAAGATCAGGTCGAATCGTTCTCCTTCAGCAATCCCCCGGATGGCCGCGTCAAGGGCATCGAGGATCGGCTGCATCAGCTCGGCTTCCTTCCGCTCTGCCTGTCCGCCCTGCACCCAGATCTCGGTCTGGAAGGTGGTGAGGCTCTCCACGGCCTGATTCAGTTCCGCCTCCTTGTTCCGACGGGTCAGCGGGGTGAGCTGACCGGTGCGCAGTTCGTTCTGCAGGGTCGAGACCTGCTCCTCCAGCGCCGTCTGCTGCTCGGACCAGGCCCTGAGCTGGGCTTCAAGAGCGGTCCGCAGTTCGGGTACCCGCGGGTGGATCTGCATGATGATGTCGGACCTGATGTAACCGACCTTCAGAGGAATGGCGCCGGGAGCGATCTCCTGCTCCTGCAGCGATCCTGTGGCCACACCTGGCGCCGCCCAGAGGATGTCGGAGGCGTAGGCGGTCGGCACGGTCGGCGCATGACGGCCGGCGAAACCACCGGCGGCAAGCGCGATCAGAGCCGTGAGTGCATACGATTTCCACGACGTACGGGGACTGCTCGACACGGTATTCTTCTCCTGAATCGGGTCATGACGAGCCGTTTCCAGGCGGCTCGATGCGTGGGGAATGTGTGAACAGCAGCGACTTCTCGCCAGCACATTCATGAGATTACCGGGGAGGAGGATCGCCAAGGTTCCAGAGAGTGATGTCGTTCAGGACAGTCTCACTGGCCACCTGCTGGAAGTAGAGCATTCCCAGCGACACTCTCCTGGAAGACGGTCACGAAGAATACACAGGCCGCCAGATACGCCCCTCGTTTCTCAGCATGGTTATAATCCTCGACATGGAGGTAATGGAGGAACGGACGCGCTTCGATCACCGTGTGGAAGGCCCAGCCGACCGGGGCGATGGAAAGATCGAACGAATCCGCCCAGGCCAGGGTGTTCTCATAGATCAGCAGCTGCATGTCGGCGCGCGTGTCGTCCTGCCCGTCGATCCAGAGGAGACCATCCTCGAATGCCCACGGCATCATGAATACCGGCCGGGTTCCGGCGTGGTTGGCCCAGATCTTCCGCTGCAGGAGATCAAGGGCGCCGTAGGCGTCATGGCGCACATAGGGTGGAATGACCTGGTGCTGGGTTTCCGGGTAGGCGACCGTGGTACATCCGCCCTGCATGATTATGTAATCCCATTCCCGGTTATTGATCTTCCGCTCGGTGTGCGGACTGATGGCATGATATTCGAGGTACTTGCCAGAGATGACCTCCTCACCGATCCACACCTCCTTCCCCGCTTCCTTTGCCAGATCGTGGAACATGTCAATCAGGTCCCACCCGGCAAGATAGCTGCTGCCGATAAATAGTATCTTGAGGTCATCCGAATCCGGTCCTGTAGGGCTTTTATCACAGGCAGTGATGAAGGCAGGAATAGCAAAAAAGGTTATCGTGACAAGGATGGTTTTTAGTGCAGGGTATGTTCTATTCATCTCTTCCGGCCAGTCGGGTGGTGGTCGGTATTGCCGGTAAGACATGATTCAGGCGTGGTTGTTTACTCGAGGACCGACAAAGGAATCCCCCCGGAGACTCACGTCTGCGGGGGGATACTGTAACCGGATTCAAGCCGGCGGCACTTCTACGTGAAGGTTTGCGGCACTTCTACGTGAAGGTTTACTGGTTAAGAGCCTCGTAGACCTTCCCGACCATCTCGGCGCCGGGCTGGAGGTCCACGTCCCCGTCGTCCTTCCACTTCGACGGGCAGGCTGTGTTCGTCTTCCTCGAGATGTGGAGGTTGGCCTTGAACTTTCGCATCAGCTCGTCAATGTTCCGGCCGATGTCGGGGTGGTTCACCTCGATGTTCGCCACAACCCCGTCGGGATCGATGATGAAGGTCCCCCGCTCGCCCAGGCCCTCTTCCTCTATATAGACGTTGAACATGCGGTGCAGGAAGGCAGTCGGATCGGCGCCCATGGAGAATTTTGCGTCCGCCAGGGCCTTCTCGTCAGCCTGCCAGGCCAGGTGGACGAACTTGGTGTCGGGGCTGACGGTGACCACGTCGCAGCCCATCTTGTCGAACCGCGGCTGCTGCTCTGCCAGAGCAGCGAACTCGGTTGCTCAGACGAAGGTGAAATCGGCA
>JALGWK010000071.1 GCA_025774205.1 bacterium | reverse complement strand
GAGCGGGATGATTCTGGCCTGTCTGCTGCCGATGTTCGACATGATGTCGGTGGCGCGAGCCTGAGAAGCGAAGAGAGGCACAGAACAGAAGAGAAGGGATGAGGTTCATCCGCAGACAAGATCCGGGGTTGGATCGCCAGATCGTAAGAGAGGAATCGAATATGTTCCGCACCATGAAGGAAAAGAGAGAAGCGGGTTTCACGCTCATCGAGCTGCTGATCGTGATGGCCCTCCTCGGTGTGCTTGTGGCGGTAATGCTGCCGAAATATCAGGACCTGACACCAGAAGCGAAACTGCTGGCCTCAGAGAATAACCTGCAGACGATCAGGAGCGCGCTCCTGATCTACGCTGCCAAGAACCAGGCGACCGGCGGCATACCGGACAGTCTGGGGAATCTCCTCGACTACTTCCCCCGCGGAAAGGTACCGATCGAAAAGATCAGGGGCTCGAACGCCAATCGGACGGTGACAGTGGCTGATGATGCAAATGTAACATCAAGCAATGCCGGCGGCTGGGTGTACAACGCGACCACCGGATCGGTTTTCTGCGATGTCAACGATATCACAGCATTCATCACCAATTACTCAGGTTCGGTGAATCCCTTCGCCACCTGGTGATCCGATCGGATGCGATCCGACCCGCGGATGGCCAGTGATATGTAGCAGGCAGTAACAGGAACCTGAACCGGCGTCCGGCGCGAGACGCGCCGGACGCGGCAGAGGGACAGAAAGAAAGCCCCGGTCGATCCTCTCGACCGGGGCTTTCTTTCTTCAGTGTATCCGTAGCGTAACCAGCATATCCGTCGCGTAACTGATCTTCAGAATATCTGTATCTGCTATCTCCTTCGCCCGGGCCAGTATTCGAAGCGGGGCGCGTCGATGAAGTTGGCCTGCACGTATCCGGCGGCGTAGTCCCACTGACTGGCCCGTCCCGGGTAGATGGCGTTGCGGTAGAAGTTCACCTTGTACTTGTGGACGGTGAAATCAACCTTGTGGCGCGAGTAGTTCCACTCCTCGACGTTGTGCTGGACCATGTATACATCGTCCGGCTGCCCGTATTTGATGTAGAGTTCGCCCCGGGCATCCCAGGGAGCATACACATTATCCTTCGTCAACCAGTCGCTGGCTCCGAACGCGACGGCCGCCTTCCACGGTTCACTGTAGAACTCCTTCGCGTACTGGATCCGCCTCCGGAATTCGATCTCGGTTTCGTTCTGCGGCGTGACCGGTTCGACATCCTGGGTGGCGAAGTACTCATCATAGAGCCGCTGCTTCTCGCGCGAGGAGACCTGCAGGTAGTCGATGAATGTCTCCAGCGGCATGACCAGGAAGAGGCCCTGAGTGAGCAGTTCCCCGTCGGTCCAGGTTTCGCCCTGCCGCCTGATCTGCTCCATCAGGGACTGGCGGTCGGTAGTCAGCAGGGTCGCTTCCCGCTGCCGTTCTGCATGCTGCGCGATGAATGTCTGCTGGAGGTTCAGAGCCTGTCCTGCCAGCGGGGTGCCGGTGGTGATTGTGACGGCCTGGTCGATGAGTTCACCGGCTACCGAGGTCTCGAACTCCGAGATCCGCTCGAGGGCGATGATCTTCTGGTCAGCCGTACCGTTCCTGAGGATGTCGAGGATACCCTCGATGGCGCGTTCATCCCCCAGTCGGGCGAAACTGAGGGCCGCCTCGCGTTTCAGGGTGAGGTCAGAGTTGTTGAGCTGCCGGACCAGGAACTCCCGGTAGAATGAGTCGGACTCACCCAGTATGCCTGCCAGGGTGATCTGGTGAGAGACTGCTTTGCCGGTGATCGAATTCCCCGGGAACCTGCTTCTGAGTTCAGCGAAGGCCTGGAACGCCTCGACATCCCGATCGGGGATGTTCTCGAGGCAGAGGCCCGTATAGAAAGCGGCTTCGGCCGCGCGGGGAGAATCGCCGGCGGCTACCTGACGGAAAAGCGCCAGGGCCCGGACCCATTCACCCTGCAGGTTCAGGCCGATCGCCTGCTGCCAGGTCTGTTCCGCCCCGGTTACTCTCTCTTCCTCCTGGGAGAGCGCCCGCTCCGGCGCCACCCCCGCGATGAGGAGGCCTGCCAGAAGGGTCGGGATGATCAACGTCCTCCCCGGCAGGTTCTTCATATTCCCGAATTTTTCAAACTGCATCTGTTTCACATTACTCCTCTAAACCGACTTTAATGCGCTGGAGGGTGTTGAGCAAACCCTGCTCTTCGATGATGCCCGCGATGAAACGGGCGTTTCCGAGATCCTGTTCCGCCATGACTTTCTCGATCTCGGTCAGGACCGACTCGATCTGACCGAAGAGGTTTACCATGCGGGTATCTCCGGCCTTCTTGGCATCGGTCTTCAGGTTGGCGGTACCTGTCAGCAGGCCGCGGGTGGTCTCGGCGGGCAGGAGAGCGATATTCCCTTCCGATGTACCGGTCACGAAGTGGGTCATCGTCGCTTCGACGCGCGCCAGGTAGGTGATCATCAGGGCCCTCTCGAGTTCGGTGATGCGCGCCTCGAGGGCCTCGGTGGTGGAACTGCTCATGGTGACCTGAGTGATCTCCCCACCCGAGACCGGTGCCGCGGCAGGCGGAGTTCCGGTCCCCATCGCTTCGGTGAGCATCGGCGACCCGGTCACCGGGTCCTGCCCGGTAGAACCGCCCCGGATACTGTACCCGGCGAGTACTCCCAGCAGGAGGACGGCGGCGATTTTCAGCAGGGGAGTGGGGTAGATCAACCACGCCGGAGTCGTGAAGAGCGGGGTTGTCCTCTCTGTCACCGGGGGTACCTCGATCTCGTCGCGATCGATCCGCTCCGGGAGCGCGGCCAGGCGGGCCTGGAGTTCGGCTGTCACTGCCGCGGGCGGTTCGCTCCGCGCCGTATCAGCGATCTCACCGAGGCCCTTCAGCCAGGTCTCGTATTTCCGGCACTGATCGCATTCGGCGAGGTGCGCGGCGACCCGTTCCGATTCGGAACGGGAGAGCTCACCCTTCAGGTACTCGTCTATGTAGATCTCAATGTGCTTCATCTTTACCCCGCGATGTTACTCGCTTTCCTCTGCTGCGGTTCTCAGTCCGAATTTCTCCGCCAGGTCGCTCAGCTCATCCTGGAGCTTATGCGTCGCCCGGAAGAGGTGCTGTCTCACCGTGCTTTCCTTGCAGCCCATGATGGCCGCGATCTCATCGATCGGCATCTCCTGGTAGTACCTCAGGATGAAGGCCTTTTTCTGATGATCAGAGAGTATGACGAGACTCTCGTCGATCCGTTCACGGATGCTGCTCCGTTCGATGTCCAGGCCGGGCGCCGTATCGGTCGATCCTGTTTCCTGTTCGGTCAGGTACTGGTCCCGGTAGTCGCCGTCCTTGTCTGACAGTTTGCCGCGGCTCTTCGCCTTGCGGATATGATCGATGGCAAGGTTCACGGTGATCCGGTAGATCCATGAGAAGACGCTCGCCCGGGCCTGGAATTCACTGCCCTTCTTCCAGACGCGGATGAACACTTCCTGGGCCACGTCCTGCGCGGCATCGTAATCCTTGACGTAATCGTAGGCGATCGACAGGACCCGCTTGCCGTATTCCTCCACCAGCTCCTCGTAGGATGCCGGCAGTGCGGCGTGCTCATGGTCGGGCGTTGCGGTCACGAACGCGTCCTGTTTCGCTTCGAAGGGATGACGGATGACCTCCGTTGTCTGTCTACAACCGGCCGGTCTCTATTGATGAACCGATCCCGTTCCGGCTGCGGGGGCGCCGACTACTCGAGGCCTCCCGAGGCTGCGAGCACGGCGTTCAGGGTTTCCAGGAACCGCTCCGGCTTCACGAATCCGATCACTTTCTGGTCGGGAAGCATCTCGCCGGCCGGGGTGAGGAAGGTCACGCTCGGCAGTCCGTATATCTCGAACCGCGGGTAATACTCCTGGTTCTTCGGGTCGTCGTTGTTGGTGAGGTCGACCCGGACCAGGATGAACTGCTGCAGCACCTCCACGACGGCGGGATCACTGAAGGTCAGATGGTCGAGTTCCCTGCACGCAACACACCAGTCGGCCGTGAAGTCGATCATCACCGGTTTGCCCTCCATCTCGCTGATGATAAGGGCCGCGTCGACATCGTCACCCCAGTTGAGTCCCGCCTCGGCCGACGCGACACCGCCCCCCGCGGCCTCTCCGCCGGCGCCGCCCGAAGCCCCGATACCGCCCGTCGAGGGCAGGAAGGTGCCGTTGGTGATGAAGGCTCCCACAAAGAACCAGAGGCCGGAGGCGACCATCAGAATACCGATCGCCTTCCGGACTTTCACGAACCAGTCGACACCCTCTGCCGTCAGTGACAGGAAGGCGCCCGTGAAGGTGCCCCCGATCACCAGGGTGGCGCCCAGGGCAAGGGCGAAGATGAACTCGTCGAGCAGGATCGAGAGATAGTAGAAGGAGACGGCTATCATCAGGACGCCCAGGAAGCTCTCCACCGCGGTCATCCAGGTGCCTGAAGGCATCTTCTTGATCTCGCCCGAGAAGGTGCCGACCACCAGGAAGAGCAGCCCCATCCCCATCGAGAAGGTGAAGAGGAGGGTGAAGCCGAAGATGGCGCTTCCGGTCTTCGCGATGAAGGCGAGGATGCCGACGATGATCGGCCCCACGCAGGGGCTGGCCACCAGGCCGGCGATCAGGCCCATGATAAACACCCCGAACCAGCCCCGGCCCTGTTTCGCCATCAGTTTGTTGCGGATCCCGGCCGGCAGCTGCAGTTCATAGGCGCCGAAGAGTCCGAAAGCCAGGAGGGTGAAGAGGGTGATGGTCAGGATGAGGAAGAGTTTGCTCTGGAAAAGACTCCCGAAGAGGGCGCCGGTGCTGGCGGCGACGACTCCCAGGGTGGAATACATGAACGCGATCCCCATCACGTAGATCAGGCTGAGGGAGAATCCTTTGGCGCGGCTCGACGCTGCCCTGGCGCCGATAACGGTGATGGTCAGCGGTATGATCGGCAGTACGCAGGGAGTCAGACTGGCCAGTATCCCGCCCAGGAAGGCGGCCAGGTACATCCAGAAGAGTCCCTTCTCCCGGGCCAGACCGAAGTCAACGAGACCGCCCTCTGTCTCGGGCGTGGCCGCGACCTGTTCCGAACCGGGCTGGGAGAAGGCGGCTCCGGCGGTCGGGGAGGCCAGGGCTTCTCCGATGGTCGGGATGACACCGGTCAGATGGATTGCGGCGACGACCAGCACTACCAGGGAGAACCGGAGCCCGGCGGCTCTCAGGTTCCGGTTGCGGACTCGATTCGACACTGTTCTTCCTCCAGGCTGTCGCGGTCACGGGATCCATGGATACTATCAGTTTCCGCGTTGGTTGGTCACTGCCGGCACCGTGCAACATATTGCCCCGAGCGACGGGCGTCAAAAGGATGTCCCCGGCCATGGTCACTTGCCGATCGAACGCTTCAACTGATAATGGGAGTGACAGCGACCCGGGACATCCTCATATTCACAGGGCACTTCGATACAGACCGGGGATATAGCTCAACTGGGAGAGCGCCGGCTTCGCATGCCGGAGGTTACGGGTTCGAGTCCCGTTATCTCCACCATCTCACGATCCCCGTCCGGTCAGCCGGGCGGGGATTTCTCTTTTTCTTCCCGATGCCGGCGGTCCCTGTCTCGCGTCCCCCCCCTATCGGAAGGTGTCGATCCAGTTACGGATATTGGTGTTCAGGACGGCGTTGAGGGCGAAAGTGCCGGTGACGGAATCCGCCGCCACCCAGACGACCATGTTGCTGTCATGGTAGAAGTAGTGCCGTTGTCCTTTGCCGACGACCTGGGTGATCACGAGCCCGTTCCGCTCGAACTGTGACTGGGCGCGCCAACCGGAGTCAGTGTTCAGGTCAGGATCGGTCTCAGCGAGAAGCAGTCTGAAATCAGCGGCGGCGATATCCTGCATAAGCGAGATTCCAACCCAGATTTCGACCGGTCTATTGAGGAAAAGGTAGTTGACGACCACTGCGTCATTGAACTGGAGCTGGTTACCGATGTTACGGAACTGCCGTCTGATATGACTGACCGCGATGGTGTCCCCCATGGCGAACAGGTAGTTGGCTTGATCGAGAGTCGTGATCTCCGCCAGTAGTTCCTCAGCGCTTTCGCCGCCTCCCCCCGGAATGATCAGGACCATTCCGACAATGGCTACAGCGGCGAGCACCAGCGCCAGGATCAGGCGATTATTTGCCTGCTTCTGTCGGGCGAGCTTGACCTCGGGATCTACAACATCCGGCTGATGATATGCCCGATAGGTGTCATCCACGATCTCCAGTTGATCTTTATCACTGTCGAGATCGTATCCGCGGACTTCCTTGTAGTCATCCTGGGTCAATGGGAACTCCTTCCCGAGCGACGGTCTCTCACAGACCATTACCCGGTGGACGAACAGGGTTGAACACGTCGCGAGGCGCTCCGCAGGATGGACAGGTAAAACCGTCCGGGAGGTCCTCGAAGGCAGTGCCCGCACTGATCCCCTGATGAACGGCCCCGTCGTCAGGGTTGTAGCAGTAACCGCAATAGAGACATTCGTGCATGATTGCTGAAGACTAGAACAGTGAGAGTGGCGAAGGAAGGATAATCGGCTTGAGAGGGAGGCCTCGCTCACGTAGTCTGCATTGATCCGTCCCGGATGGTCGATTGGAGGGTGGTGATGTCAGGCAGCGGCGGCGCCGGCAGTGATCTGGTGAAGATCTATACGGCGCGGAACACACTTGAATCCTCACTCATCAGGAAAGTCCTTGTCGAGGCAGGTATACGGGTGCTGATCCCGGCCGAAGAATTCGATGAGGTGACCGGATCGGGTCTGGAGCCGGAGGCGATCTTCGTCCCGGTGGCCGATCGGAATCAGGCGCTGAAGCTCCTGGAGAAGGCCTGGGAGTTCTTCGATCCTGAAGAGGAGGAGGACAGGACGGACGTGGACCGGTAATCAGTCATGATCGAGTTGACCGAGAAGACGAATAAGGATCTGAGGCAGCTGAACCTCATCGCCTATCTGCTCAACCATCGCTTCCCCGTGACCTGGGAGGAGATCCGGCAGAAGGTGCCCGGGTACCAGCCTGTCGGCGGTGTCGATGAGAAGTCGATCCTGCGCAAGTTCGAGCGTGACAAGGAAGAACTGCGTGAGCAGGGCGTTCCGATCGACACGGTTCCGATCGACAGCGAAGTCCTGATGGGGTACCGGCTCGATCGATCCAGGTTCTACCTCCCCCGCTTCGCCTTCACCGACGAGGAGATCAGGGCCCTCGTCATCGCGGTTCGGCGCCTGGCTGAGATGAAGGGTTTCAGCATGGCCCGGGAAGCCAGGTCGGTGCTGCGGAAACTGGTGTTCGATTCCCCCTGCGGCGCGGAGGCGGATGGTTCCCTGGCCTTCTACTACTCCGGCCACTATTCCTCCCCCGAGCTGGAGACGGTCGCGGAGGCCCTGATGTACAAGAAGAGCCTCCAGATGACCTATTACAGCCTTCACAGTGATTCAGTGAGCGATCGCGAGGTCCATCCCTACGCGCTGCTTCAGCGCCGGGGCGGCTGGTATATGGTGGCGTGGTGCTGTCTCCGGAAGGATCTCAGACAGTTCCGCCTGGAACGGATCAGGTCGAGCCACATGAACCGGAAGGATATCGACACC
>JALGWK010000394.1 GCA_025774205.1 bacterium | reverse complement strand
ACGAGCGCGCTGATGAGTCCCACCCCGGGGAAGAAGAGGGCGTAGTAGAAGATCGTTTTCAGATTCGCCTTCAGGTGTTTCTCATTGATGTCGCGGAACCGTTCGTAGCTGCTCTTCTCCCGGGTGAAGATCTGGACCACCCGGATGCCCATCAGGTTCTCCTGGAGGAAGGCGTTGAGCCGGCCAAGTTTCGAGCGGACCTCCCGGTAGGCATCCCTGGCCCGGGAACGGAACCAGAGGGTGCCGACGAGGAGTACCGGCAGGATGATCATCACGACCATGGTGAGCCGGGCGTCCTGGTAGAACATGAAGCCGATGATCCCGGCCAGCATGAAGATATCGCCTCGACCGGTCGTAGTAGGAGAGGGGGAGGCGCAGGAGATGTGAATAGAAGTCGGTTCGCAGGTCATACATCGCCTTCTGACCGGTCAGGTTCATCAGGTAGAGCTGGAGGTACATGAAGAGGAAGCCGCCGAGCACCGTTCCGAGCAGCAGGAGCGCCATCACGTTCATCCCCCGGAGTCGCTCCGATATCGTGAGGCCTTCCGCTGTCTGGGGATCGATGAAGCGGTCGATGGCTATCTGGGCGATCGTCGGACCGGCCAGCGAGATGAGCGAGCCCACGAACATCAGTATTACGCTGAGCGCGACCCAGCCGCGATACGGCTTCAGATACACCAGAAGCCGGCGGATGAGGTCACGATCGAAGGCCTTGCCGACATCCTCGACATCGACAGTATGCATGCCGTGACTCATCCGAGAGACTCCAGCTCTTCGATCAGTGCCTGCCGTTCCACCATACCCGCATACCGGCCGCCCCCGTCGATCAGTTCCTGGTGGGATCCCATCTCGGTGATCGTGCCCTCCTCAAGATAGATGACCAGATCGGTGTCCCGAAGAGTAGTGACCCGGTGGCTGACGATCAGGGAAGTTCGTTCGGCGAGGGTCCCGCGAAGCCCGTCGAGGATCGCCTCCTCGGTGCTGGTGTCGACGCTGGAGAAGGCATCGTCGAGGATGAGGATCACCGGATCGCGGATGATCGCCCGCGAAAGGGCAAGGCGCTGCTTCTGCCCTCCGCTCAGCGTCACCCCCCGTTCACCGATTGTCTGGTCGTAGCCGTTCGGAAATTCGACGACCTCCTCATGGATCTGACTGATGGTGGCAGCCGTTATCGATCCTTCATGATCGAGTGCGTCGGTACCGAAGGAGATGTTCTCGGATATCGATTCGCTGAAGAGGAAGCTCTCCTGGGGGACCATACCGATCGATCGCCGCAGTGTTTCAAGGGGGATGTCCCGGACATCGATACCATCGATGAACAGTGTTCCCCGGTCAGGCTGGAAGAGACGCGGGATCATGTTGAGCAGGGTGGTTTTCCCGCTCCCGGTCGGTCCGGTGATGCCGATTGTGGCTCCGCCGGGGATGCGCAGGGAGAGGTCACTGAGCACGGGATCGCTCTCATCGTCATACGCGAAGGTCAGGTCCCGGAACTCGATCTCCCCCCGGGTGATCCGCGCGTCGGCCACCACTCCCTCTTCATCCCGGATCTCCGGTTCGGTGTCGACGATCTCGTTGACCCGGATCAGGCTTGCTGTTCCCCGTTCGAAGAGATTGATGACCCAACCGAGCGCGATCATCGGCCAGGTCAGAAGGGCGTGGTACTGCGTGAAGGCGACCATGTCGCCGAGGGTGATGGCGCCCCTGATGACCTCCCGACCACCGAGCCATATAACGACCCCGAGACCGATCCCGGCGACCGCCATGAGCAGCGGGAAGAACCCGCCGTAAACACGGACCAGGGCCATGTTCCCATCAACATAATCCGCGTTGAGGGCGCGGAACCTGCCGAGCACAGATTTCTCACGGGTATAGCCCTTCACGACCCTGATGCCGTTCAGGTTCTCCTGGACGTGGGAACTCAGCGCAGCGAACTGTTCCTGGACCGTCGTGAACCGGTTGTGCAGCAGCGGGCTGATCCTCATGACGATGATCGGAGTGATGGCCATGGGGAGCAGGGAAAAGAGCGTGAGACGCGGGCTGATGCTGAACATGATCGGCAGCGCGATCACGATCATGATCACCAGTTCGACACCGTTCCAGAGGCCGGGGCCGATGAACATCCGGACCGCCTCGAGATCATTAGTCGCCAGGGCCATGATATCGCCTGTCTTCCGGCGATTATAGAAGCTGAAAGGAAGGCGGAGGAGGTGGTTGAAAAAGTCGTTCCGCAGATCGAAATCGATCTTCCGGCTGGTACCGAGCAGAAGGATGCGCTGGTAATAGATAAAGATCGCCGCGGCGCATTCTACCGAGAGCAGCAGCAGGATATAGGGGAGCAGATCGTGGCGTTCACCGGCACTGCTGATCGAGTCGATCGCCCACCCGAAAATCCGCGGACCGGCCAGCCCCAGGATACTGCTCAGCAGTACAAAGAAGAATCCCGCACCCAGCGCCACCTTGTAGCGGGCCAGGTACGGGATGAGGGGTTTGATTCGCTTTATACCTTGTAGCGGGCCAGGTACGGGATGAGGGGTTTGATTCGCTTTATCGAACGCCTCTATCTCTTCAGACGGCCTCGACCGAAACGATCTCCGGTACTTCGGCCTTCATTCTCTGCTCGATACCCATCTTCAGGGTCATGGTGGACATCGGACAGCCGGCGCAGGCTCCCATAAGCCTCAGCAGTACGATACCCTCCTTGATATCCACCAGTTCCGCGTCCCCACCGTCCATCTGGAGAGCGGGACGGAGCTTGTCCAGGACTACCTGGACCCTCTCCTTCAGGTCGCCCGTCTGGGTGTCCGGATTCTCCATGTCATCCTCCCCGGTCATGATAAGAACGGGTCCCACAGGACCCGTTTCCAACGCTCTGCAAGGAAATCAGTTGTCCCATCAAAGGTAGGTGGGGGCTGAGGCAAGTCAATTACAAAGCCCCGGCGCAATTATTGGGAGCGCTCCGTCAGGAGCGATCCGGCAATGCCTCCAATATATTTGGTTCTGGAAGTGACTCCGACCGTACAGCACCTTACGGTGGGAGACCCGTAACATCACGCAGAACGTGGCAGACGACTGACGGGAGTGGAATGATGAGGAAAGAGGTTCGACTCGATCCGGGACCGGTTCGTCCGGGTGAATTTGTCGGCAAGGTCCCGATCCGGGTCCGGTACGCTGAGACCGACGCCCAGGCGGTGGTGTACCATTCCAATTATTTCGTCTTTTTCGAGGTCGGACGGACCGACTGGATGGTGGAGACGGGCATCCCCTATTCGGCCGTGGAAGAACGCGGTTTCGGGCTCTTCATAGCCGAGGGGCATATCAGGTACCTCAAGTCGGCCCGGTACGATGATCAACTCATCGTCGAAACCCGCCTGACAGAACTGAGAACCCGCTCATGCACCTTCCACTACCGGATCCGCCTGGATGGTGAAGAGAACACCCTTGTCGAAGGCTGGACGGCGCTTGTCTGTCTCGGATCTGACGGGAAGGTGACTCCCCTTCCTCCAGACCTGATCGAGGCCATGCGTACGACCGCGGCTCTCCAGGCGTAGCCGTGCCGGAGGTCCTCGAGCTGAAAGGGGTCCGGGTTCACAATCTGAAGAACCTGAACCTCACCATCCCCCATCGCCAGGTGATCGTCATCACCGGTCCCTCGGGATCGGGCAAGTCGAGCCTGGCGTTCGATACCATCTACACTGAAGGTCAGCGCCGCTACACGGAAT
>JALGWK010000070.1 GCA_025774205.1 bacterium | reverse complement strand
GTCACCCGGTCAGCATACATGATGATCAGCCCGTTGGCGTTGCGCGCCGCGCGCCCCATGGTCTGGATCAGGCTTGTCTGGCTCCGCAGGAAGCCCTCCTTGTCGGCGTCGAGTATGACGACCAGGCTCACCTCCGGCATGTCGAGACCCTCCCTGAGCAGGTTGATCCCTACCAGAACGTCGTAATCACCCATGCGTAGACCTCGCAAGACCTCCACCCGATCGAGGGCGTCAATCTCCGAGTGCATGTAGCGGGCCCGAACCCCCACCTTGACCAGGTAATCGGTGAGATCCTCGGCCATCTTCTTGGTCAGGGTCGTGACCAGGGTCCGTTCCCCCTGCTCCACCCGCCTCCTGATCTCCTCCAGCATGTCATCGATCTGTCCCGACACCGGCCGCACGACCACTTCGGGATCGAGCAGCCCGGAGGGCCTCACCACCTGCTCCACGACCACTCCGTCGCACTTCTCCAGCTCGAAGTCACCCGGCGTGGCCGACACGTAGACAGTATTGTTCTGCAGCGCTTCGAACTCGGCGTACTCGAGGGGGCGGTTGTCGAGCGCCGATCTGAGCCGGAAGCCGAATTCGACCAGGTTCTCCTTTCGCGAGCGGTCGCCGGCGTGCATCCCGCCGATCTGGGAGACGGTGACGTGCGATTCATCGATGATGGTGAGGAAGTCGTCGGGGAAGTAATCGATCAGGGTATGGGGACGGTCGCCAACCTCACGGCCGTCGAAATACCGGCTGTAGTTCTCGATCCCCGTGCACCAGCCGACCTCGGCCATCATCTCCAGGTCGTACCTGGTCCGGGTTTTCAGGCGCTGCGCTTCGACCAGCCTGCCGGCGTCCTGGAGGATCTCCACCTCCTGTTCGGCGTCCTGCTCGATGACGGCCAGGATTTCATCCACTTTATCCCGGTTGGTCAGGAAGTGGCTGGAGGGGAAGATGATCACCCGGTCCCGCTCTTCGAGGATCTCACCGGTGAGCAGGTTGACAATGGAGAGGTTCTCGATTTCCTCTCCCCAGAACTCCACCCTCACGGCGATCTCCTCGTAAGCGAGGTGGATCTCCACCACGTCGCCGCGAACCCGGAAGGTCCCCCGGTCGAAGGCGATGTCGTTCCGGTGGTACTGCAGGTCGAGCAGGGCCCGAAGGAAGTCCTGCCGATCGAGAGTCTGCCCCTTCTCCAGTCCCACCAGCAGCTTGTAGGTGTCAGCGGGATTCCCGAGGCCGTAAATGCAGGAGACCGAGGCCACCACGATGACATCGCGGCGGTCGAGCAGCGCGCTGGTCGTGCGGAGGCGGAGACGTTCGATCAGTTCGTTGACGCTGGTCTCCTTCTCGATATAGAGATCGCGCCCCGGCAGGTAGGCCTCCGGCTGGTAGTAGTCGTAGTAGGAGATGAAGTACTCGACCGCGTTGTCGGGGAAAAAGCCCCTCAGCTCACCGTAAAGCTGGGCCGCCAGGGTCTTGTTGTGGCTGATGACGAGCGTGGGACGGTTCACCCGGGCGATCACATTCGCCATCGTGAACGTCTTTCCCGATCCGGTCACTCCGAGCAGGGTCTGATAGCGATCACCCCGCTCGAGTCCGGAGGTCAGGTCCTCGATGGCCCCGGCCTGGTCACCGGCAGGCTTATAGCTGCTCACCAGGTTGAAGGGCTGGTCCCTCCGCTCCATCCACGGCGAGCCGAGTGCCGACTGCAGATCGATCCGATCGTTCGAATCACCCTGACTCTTATTATCCAACGTTCTGTTCACACCATCACTCGCCCTTGATCATGGCCTGTGCCAATCAGGGAATATCATTCAGCCGAGGGAGGCGGCGATAGCCGAAAGTGCCTGCCGCCTCCTGTTCGGCGGCCGGGAATTCGCATCCTGCGCCCCCACCAGGATCAATCCCCGGATCACCATCGACCAATTCTCAATCCGATACCTGTGCAGGGTCCAGGAAAAATCGCCGTATTGTTCCGGGGAGAGTCGTACTGTGAGACGAGCGTCGGCCGCCTGCCGGGCCAGCGGGGAACGGGCCATACGCATCACCGGTACGATCAAGTGGTTGTCTTCACAGAGTTCCTGCATGTAATACCTCAGCATTGCCTGGCGGAACCGATCGTTCGGCACCTCGAATTGCTCACTGATACAACGCAGTAAATCGACCATCGGCCGCGGCAATCGCATATCACAACAGGTGAGCTTCCGCTCGATCCATGACTCTGCCAGCAGCGTTGAGGCCTGGTAGGGTACCGAGACGAGTTTGCCGCAATCAATGCATATTCCGGTCAGAAGATCGCCTGATTCCCCGATGAAGGATTCAAATTCCAGATACTGATACCGGATGGTGTTGTGTCGCAGGCATTTCCCACAGAAAAAGACATCGGTATCTCCTTCTGAACGGAGGATATCAAGGAATGCCTGGCCAGGATCGCGACAGGTTTCTATCTGCATCGGCAGGTGCATGACTTTCCCTTTCCGGCTTTCGGTCAGAGGCCGTGAGATCAACGATCGTCCGGGGGGCGGATCACGCATTCAAATGGTGGGTGTCGTCATGAGATCAATGACGACACCCGGGACACCAGTCCCTGATCGAAGGGAGGACGCTGAGGACGCCATTCGATTATCAATGTCAAAAGGGGTGCAATAATGAGTTTCTGATGTACGACGTTTCGCGTACAGGATTTGCTGTAGGGGCTGTACGCTCTGAAGCGTACATCCACGTCCGGTGGGGATGTACGCGTTTGCGCGTACACGTTTTCCACAGAAGTCTGTACGCAAGTTGTCGTACAGGGAAAACGATGATCGGAACATGTATCCTCACTGAATGGGACCAGTATCTTGACTGAATGGAACAGGAATTTGACGAGATACAGGCTAAATGTAGAGAGTGAGAGAGTGTAGAGAGTGTGAGAGTGTAGAGAGTGTAGAGAGTGAGAAAGTGTAGAGAGTGTAGAGAGTGTGAGGAGGAGGTCTTCTGATATGTGGCCCGGTTTGTTGCCTGCTTTTCGGTTTTTACCAGATACCCGATGAGACGCGACCAGGTCATCAGGCTCATGCTGCTGGTGTGCACCGCCATCATAGTAGTAGTGGCGCTCCGGCAGACCCGTACCGAACGGGAGGCAGTGCGTTTCATCACCCTCACCTCCGAGCCCCAGGGGATCATGGGTACTTCCTGCCGGCTGGCAGTGGTCACCCGCCCCGTTGAGGAAGCGCGTGCTACGGAAGCGCTTTCAGTAGCTGAGAGCGTTCTCCGGTCTATAGAACTGGAAGTGAGCAGCTGGCTGGAGGGTTCCCGCGTCACCAGGTTCAACCGTGCCGCAGTCGGCGACGAGATCCCCCTATCCGCCACCAGTTACGCCATCCTGCATGACGCACTCGAGGCCCACCAGACGACCGGCGGCACCTTCGATGTCACCATCCGTCCCCTGATCCTGCTCTGGCGGGAGGCCGCCTCTGCTGGTGTTCTGCCCGGCGACGCGGCCCTGAATCGGGCCCGTCAGCAATCTTCCTGGGACCAGATCGACCTGACCAGGGAAAGGATCTTCAAGCTGAGCAGCGGGGTCGAGATCGACCTGGGTGGCATCGCTAAAGGATACGCCATCGACCGGGCCGTTGAGGCCATGCAGAGTGCTGGAGCAGTGGGAGGACTTGTGGATGTCGGAGGTGACCTGCGGGTCTTCGGTCAGCCTCCTGACGGCATCGCCTGGCGCGTCGTCGTCCAGGATCCTTCAGGTTCCGGTGCCCTCGAACACCTCGCCCTGCTCACCGGGGCTGTCTGCACCAGTGGTGATTACTCTCGATTCTTCGTTATCGATGGTGAACGATACAGCCATATCATCGATCCGCGGACAGGTCATCCCGCTACCGCAGCCCTCTCGGTGTCGGTGATCGCACCGACTGCTCTCGAGGCTGATATCTGGGCCACATCACTGAGTATTCTCGGTCCTCGCGGCCTGGAAACGGTACCTGATGGCATAGAATCCATGATGGTTCTCAGTATGTCTCCTGATGGTTCCATTATGCATGATACGGTAATATCAGGATCATTTGATCTTTATATTGATCCTATAGTCCGCTAGAACAATATATGAGCCTTAGTTACCATTAACTACTCTTCATTACTTCACTATGTTGCTATTACCATTAATATGATTTGCATATTATGTTGTTATCTGTTAATACTCTCACACACTATATATACAGAATATTACTTCCTTGATAAATGTTATATGGTCTATTACTGACATATCTTATTATTACTGGTCGTTACTCATCCATACTGGTCATTATTGGTATCATCGGGCAGTTACAAGTTTTAATGGTTGCTATTAGTCGTAATAGGTTATAATAAGTTGTGTCAGTCCTTTACGAGCTGTTACTGCTTGATAGAGAATATTAGTAGTCGGCATAGATCAGTATAATTCGTGTTAGGTCACTACAAGTCTATATAAATCAATAATAACCTTTAAAAGTATTATACAGCATCAAACTTCCTTAAACTGTATCTAATCTGTCTCTGTACGTGTAATCAGATTATAATATCTATCCCCGCCATTCAGTGTCGTCCACTGTGGTCTGGAAGTCAGCTTCGATCCTGTCCGGTACTTCTTCGTCAGCTACTGCGGCTACCTGATCTTCCGTGGGAATCCCCACGAATATCAGGCTCGAGCGCTTGCACTTCTCCAGGATCGGCTCGAAGTCGGTCATGTCCTCGTAGGCGTCGTAGTTGACCGTCGGGCGATTGCCATCCATCACCATGAACTCGCTTACCCTCGAGCACGACATGCAGCCGGTGCAGCCGACGGTGCAGACCGACTGGACCTCTTTCCCGAAGTCGTCGTTGGAACAGGCGACAACGAACATCTCCGACCGCTTGAAGGGGACCATGGTGATGATGTTGCGGGGACAGGCGGCCGCACAGAGCTTGCATCCGGTGCACTTCGCGTAATCGACTACCGCCACCCCGTCCACGATGTGCATGGCGTCGTAGTCACAGACGCGGACACAGTCGCTCAGGCCCATGCATCCATAGGTGCAGCCCTGGAAACCGGCCACCAGGTTGGCGGCGGCGCAGGTCGGCTCACCTTCATAATCCATCTTCAGGAGCCGCTCATCCTCCTTGGCGGCGCAGTGAACGACCGCCTTGTATGGCCAGACGTCGGTCACCTCGAGCCCCATGATGTCGGCGATGTCGCCCACACAGCTTGTCCCGCCCGGTCCGCAGAGGGTGAGGTCCTCCTCCTCCCCCGCTCCGATGGCATCGGCGTACGAGTTGCAGCCGACGTAGCCGCAACCGCCGCAGTTGGCCCCGGGGAGTGCGTCCTGGATCTCCAAAATCTTCGGATCGACATAGACGTAGAAAGCCCGGTTTGCCCAGCCGAGGACCCAGCCCATCGCGACCGCCAGAAGAACCAGGACAGCGGCGGCCAGTATCAGTGTCACAATGGTCAGCACAGTGTTTCCTCCCTACCTGCGTACCTGACGATCCATTTGCTCCGAATCGTCCGTCTACCTTGCACCGAGACCGGAGAGAGCCTGCTCGATGCCCCTGTCCATACCAGTGAAGCCCATGAACGCCATCGCCATGATGCCGGCCACGATGAAGGCAATCCCCGCCCCTTTCAGCGCTTTCGGCACGTCGCACAGGTCGAGTTCGGACCGGATCCCGGCCATGAGCGTGATCGCGATTGTGAAGCCGATTCCGCCACCGATCGCCAGCGTCAGCGCCTCGTGCAGGCCCCACAGGCGAGTCGGGTCCTGCAGGTTCTTCATGATCTCGAGACAGGCGAAGAGGATGGCGCAGTTGGTCGTGATCAGCGGCAGGAAGACCCCGAACGACTCGTAGAGTTTCGGTTGGAACTTACGGACGTACATCTCCACGAACTGCACTGAAGAGGCGATGACGAAGATGTAGATGATGTAGCTGAGCACCGAGAGGTCGACCACGGTGTCAGGATTCCCGCCCGCGATACTCCAGATCCAGACCGGGATCGGTGCCATCGGGCGGAGAATGAAGCTGGTGAACAGCCAGCTCAGGGTGGAGGCGATCACCATCACGAAGATGACTGCCAGCCCCATTCCGAAGGCTGTGTCCACCCGCTTCGAGACACCCATGAAGGGGCAGATCCCCACGAAGTAGTGCAGCACGAAGTTGTTGATCAGCGCCGCGCTGATGAAGATCATCAAGACATTGGTTAGCAGCTCCATGATCTTCTCCTATTCCCCGACGGTGACGGCCAGACGCTTTCGCCGGTCACCGAACCAGTTTGCGCCACCCACGAGCAGTCCCAGCACCAGGAACGCTCCAGGCGGCAGTACCATGATCCCCCAGTCCGGCCAGCCCGATCCGAGCACGTTGATGCCGAACCAGGTCCCGGCGCCGAGTATCTCGCGAACGGTGGCAACGCTCGCCAGCGCCAGACCGAATCCGAGAGACATCCCGGCGGCATCGGCCACGGCCGTTCCGAGGCTCTGCTTGGAGGCGCAGATCTCAGCCCGCGAGATGATGAGGCAGTTGACGATGATGAGCGGGACATACGGTCCCAGTTCCTTGCTCATCTCGTACATGTACGCCCCGAGGAAACGGTCGGCTATCGTCACAAAGGTGGCGATGGTGAGAGTGAAGACCAGGATGCGAAGGTGCGGTTTCAACAGGCCCCGGATCAGCGACACGAGGATGTTCGACATGATGAGCACGAAGGCAGTGGCGCCCACCATGGTCATGGCCGGCTTCATACCGTTGGTGACCGCCAGCGTGGGACAGAGTCCCAGCAGCTGGCGATAGACCGGATTCTCCGGCAGGATCCCCTGGATGAACCGCTCCGAGGCGGTCGGTTGATCAGCCATCGGTCCCCTCCGGTGCAGAGTTGCCGCTATACGCCTCGAGCCTGCCCTGCAGGTTCTCGATCGTCGCGTTGATTATATCGGACACTGCCTCTGAGGAGATCGTCGCCCCGGTCAGGGCAAGGATCTCGTTCTCCTGGCGCGGATCGGCCTTGACCACGACCAGGGGGGTATCGGTCGGCTTGCCTTCGAACCGCTGGAGAAAGTCCTCACCCCTGATGTAGTCCCCCAGTCCTGGTGTCTCCTTCTGGGCCAGCACGTACATCCCCGTTATCCGGGAGAGGTCGGCGCTCTGGCCGATCAGGACCTCGATGACATCGGCGAAGCCCTGCCCCCGGGCCGGGATCACCCAACCTACGTGCGAGCTGTCGGCAGCAAACGCCTTGTAGAGCCGCACCTCCCGGCCGTCCCGACCTTCGACAACGACTTCCTGAGTCTGGTCGCGATCAGCTCCCGGCACCAGGTTGGGGATGACGGCATAGGTCTCGTTGCGCTTGTTCTCGGCGATCCTCGGCCCCATGGTGGTATGCACCAGGGCCAGGACCGCGCCGAAGAAGAACGCCAGCAGGATCACCAGCCAGGCCTGGCCGATGTAGCTCTGCTTCTCCGGCGGCCCACCCGTCGATGGCGATTCGGCCACAGGCGGACTTTCGACCGCGGGCTGCGCTTCAGCCACCGGCGGACTTTCGACCGCGGGCTGCGCTTCAGCCACCGGCGGAGAATCTGCCGCGGGCTGCGCTTCGGTTACGGGTTGCGCCGCGGCTGCCGGTTCAGATTCCTCAGCCGGCAGGCTCCCGTTCTGTT
>JALGWK010000393.1 GCA_025774205.1 bacterium | reverse complement strand
CGCGTTCAGATGGGTCGACAGGACCGGGGCCCAGGCGCCCCAGATCGCGTACTGCAGGAACATCATGATCCCCAGCCGGGTCTTGGTACTCACAGCGTGGTCCTCCCTCAACTCTTCATGTTGTCCGATCCACCTGCCCTCTCTCCGCCCCTCCCCGACCGATACCGTCCCCTCCCTAGACGATCCGCTCCCGGACCGGGTCCCACCGCACCTGCCGCTTCTCCAGGTACGACTTCGTGGCCATGTGGCAGATCATCGCCTCCTCGAAGCCCCGGTCGATATTGCAGCTGGGCGTTCCGCCATTCCTGATGACGTCGAGCCATTCAGAAATATGGAGGTGGTTGGTCGGGAGGAGCTGACCGCCCCGGTAGGTGTACATCAGACCCCGCGACAGGAAGTACCGGTCGGAGGCCGAGGTGACAGCGTCGATCGTGGTGGAACCCTGCTGCCAGGTGAAGAGCGGCAGTGATGGATCGATGATCCGGTTATCGATCTTTTCCCTGAAGCGGGTTGACTCACTATCCGCGAAAACGGTCAGGTCAGCCATGACATTCATGGTGGCGTTATGCCCCATGAAGAGCTTTCCACGCTCCCGGCCGTTGGCAAGAGTGGCGCTGTAGGCAAGGGTGAGATTCCGTTCGGGATACTCGCAAGACACGTGGAATACGTCCGGGACATCCCGCTTTTCGGTGACCGGAAAGTCTGTCCGGTCGTAGGTGTCGAAAAACCTGTCATTGTCGTAGAAGTAGACACCGCCTGACGCAGTGACGGTCTCCGGTATCCCCACATTCAGGATCTGGTTCACCGCATCGTACTCGTGGCTGAAGAGATCCCCCGAGAGACCGGTCCCGTAATCGAACCAGCAGCGCCAGCGGAAGAATCGCTCCGGACTGAATGGAACCTTGCTCGGTGAGGCCTCCTGGAAGAGCTCCCAGTCGATGGTATCAGGAGTCCCTGCCGGATCGATATCATACACCCAGGCGCCGCCGGGTGAGTTGCGGTTGGTGGTGGTCTCGATCAGTGTGATCGGGCCGAGGATACCCTTTTCAATGATCTGTCTGGCCTTTTCGTGGCTCTCCAGCTGGCGATTCTGGTGGCCCAGCTGGAAAACGATTCCGGATGACTTTACCGCCCGGCGGAGGTCGATGGCTTCCTGTTCAACACGGGTCATGGCCTTTTCGAGGTAGACATGGATCCCTTCAGCAGCCGCATCCATCGCCATCCGGGCGTGCCAGTGGTCTGGTGTGGCAATGAGAACAGCATCCACATCACCCGATCTGAGGAGATCACGGTAATCCCGATATCGTTTCGTCCCGTATTGATGGGGCCCACCCCCCGGTCGATTTTCGTTCGTCGCGGCATCCATGCACTTCTCGGCCCTCGGATCGAAGAGATCACATACGGCGGTGATCTCGACGTTCAGATCGGTCTGGGCCATGAAGTCGGTCAGCCCCTGGGGATTTTCGTTCTTCCAGGTTTTGATGTATCCGGCAGGCACGAACCCTGCACACCAGGTGAGCCAGTGTCCCTCACCACCATATCCGATCACCCCGAGGCGGATTTTCTCCCCGGCAGCATGTCTTGTTGCGGGAATGATCGCCGGCGAACCGGGCAGCTCCCCCAACTCAGCCATGATCTGCTGACGCCTGCGGGTATCAATCCCCTTCTTCTTGAACGCACGCCAGAAGAGCCACCCGACCACCGGGATGCCCGCCAGTCCCTTCAGCAGCTCACGGCGTTCGATGCCGCCGCTGCCGGTTTCCGTCTTCACTGCGGCCGGTTCAGGCTGTCCGGTTTCCGTCTCTGTCGCTTCCGGTTCCTCGTGGTTCATCGTCTCGTCCTGGTTCATCTCGATCCCTCCACAGGTACGCTCTGGATTCTCTCTGTCGCGGATCTCGCCGGCACGCAGTTACGCCGATCTCTTCAATGCAATAAGTCTGTCCAGCCCCACGACCCCGCCGGTCGGGAAGTGCGCGAGCACGAGCAGGGCGGCCGCTTCGATCAGGTTCTTGTTCACGATGATGTAGCTGCCTTCGGGAGGCATGGTGTACTTGTAGGCCAGGAAGGGCGGATTGGCCAGGTAGTAGGCCAGCAGGAGGATCATGCCGGCCAGGGCCATCGGCCTGGATAAGAGCCCGAGGATCAGGCAGAGGCCGATGATGATCAGACCCCACTGGTTCAGGAAATCGACGATCGTCAGGATGGTCTGGTGGTCAGCCATCCAGGTGAA
>JALGWK010000069.1 GCA_025774205.1 bacterium | reverse complement strand
CAGCTGCGCGGCACCATCCAACTGGGAGGTCACACCGTGGGGGCCCGCTGGCGGAGTATCGGGAGTTCCTACAATTCTCTCGGGTATTCCAGCCTGCCCCGCGACCGGGAGGGATTAAGGATCCAGGACAGCTTCCGGCTCTTCGAGGACGCCCTCGGCGTCACCGTCGGCTGGGAGTCGTTCGATGACAACCTGAACGACACCAAGAACGCCACCACCGGGACTTCAGCGCTGACCCTCGATCTGCGCTGGCAGAAGGATGCCACCACCCCGGGATTCTCGGTCGGCCTGCGCGATTACTCCCGGGAGAACAACGCAGTCAATATTGAGAGCGGCGGAGTACAGGAGAACACTGCCACCTACTCGGCCGGGGCCTATTTCCCGATGGCGCTGCTGCCCGGGATCACTTCCCGCCTGAACGTGAACGTTGTCACGGTCGGCCGGGAGGATGCCCTGAACCAGCTCTCGGGGAGCCAGAACGACTACTACATGATCGGCTTCACCAACCGGTTCAACAACCAGCCAACCGAGTTCTCGGTCACCTACGGACTCAATACCAGCGATCTGACCGGTTACGCGGATGCGAAGACGACCTTTAACCGGTTGCTCGTGAGGGGACGCCACGCGTTCAATCAGAACCTCTCGGGGCTGGCCGATATCGTCATGACCAGCGCCATCAGTCCGGAAGCGGCCGGCGCCTATGGGCTGGACTACAACCGGATGGAGGTCACGGGGGGGGCGGAGTACTACTGGACATCGTCCTCGTTCGCCAGTCTCCGGGCCGGATACATCTCGTACACCGACAACCGGCGTATGGGCTTCGACACGACGCAGCTGGTCGTGCGATTACGGGTGACACAGGGATTCTGATCCCGATCGTCTGACTCGTGGCCAGCCACCAGACCGAATCGAATCGTCACGCCCGGCGCACCCTGCTGGGGGTGGCGATTCTCACCCCGCTCATCATCATTGCCTTCTCCCTCTCACCGATCGGACAGCGCCTGGAGCGAACCCTCTACGACGCATGGTTCAATCGCCGGGGGGAACTCGCCGTCCCGGAGAACATCGCCCTGGTCGCGATAGATCTTGAATCAGAGGATTCGCTCGGCCGCTACCCCTGGAGCCGGAAATATCACGCCAGCCTGATCAGAAATCTCGTTCGGGCGGGGGTGAAGGTGATCGCTTTCGACGCCACCTTCGCTGACCCGTTCCCTGAAGACGATCCGGTCCTGATGGAGGCTATCGAGGAGAGCGGGATCACCATCCTGGGCGCCAAGACACTGACCACTATCCGGCGCCAAGCTGTCCTGGTCGGTCTCGAGGAACCGGCTGAAGACCTGCTCGGGGCTCCTTACGGGATCGTGGATATCAATCCCGACCGGGTGGATGCCGTTGTCAGGGAGTACCTACTACCGGCAGGGTACCTACCAGGTGGCCCAGCTGGGTGTACAGGCTCTCAAGATGTACCTGGGGATCGCCCTGAAGGATACGGTAGCCATAACTCCCGGGGGCTGGCGGCTGGGAGACATCGAGATCCCGCGCGGGCCAGGCGGCGACATGCTGATCAACTATGTCGGGTTCAGAAGCAGGGTAACCACCTACTCGTACGCGACCGTGATCGATGATGCCGGCACTGATATCGGTGACTGGGATTTCGATGCCTTCGAGGACCTCCTGGCGGAGGGGCATCTCAAAGGCAAAATGGTCTTCGTGGGGAGCACCGTCCCCGAGCACCACGACCTCCGTTCGACCGTCTTCCGGAGAACCCGGGGGGGGGCGGGGGCTCAGCTCACTCCCGGGGTGGAGATCCACGCCAACGCCGTCGAGACGATCCTCCAGCAGCGGTTCCTCCGGTCCGTCAACCCCCTCATCAATCTCCTGCTGATTATCCTGGCCAGCATCGGGGCCACGATCCTGACCACCCGCTTCAAAGCCAGACTGGGCGGTGTCGTCGGCATCGGGATGGTGATCCTGCTGATGACAGCGGGTTACGTCCTCTTCAGGTATTTTTCCGTCTGGATAGAGGTGGTGGCACCGATCGCCGCTACCATTCTTTCTTATTCCGGCGCCACCGTCGCCCTCTACCTGGCCGAACAGCAGGAGAAGGCGCGGATCCGGGGGATGTTCCAGCAGTACGTGGCCGAATCGGTGGTCGATGAACTGATCGCCAATCCGGAACTCCTTGCCCTCGGCGGCGAGGAACGGGAACTGACCGTGCTCTTCTGCGACGTGGCCGGATTCACGAGCATCTCGGAGGGACTGACACCGACCGAGCTGGTGAGCCTGCTCAATGAGTACCTGACCGAGATGACCGAGATCGTCTTCAACCAGGGCGGCATCATCGACAAGTACGAGGGTGACGCGATGATGGCCGAGTTCGGGGTGCCCGTGCCTCATGAGGATCACGCCCTGCGGGGCTGCATGGCGGCTCTGCTGATGCAGCGCAAACTGGCGGAGATGAGGCCGATCTGGGAGGCGGACGGCAGGCCGCCCCTCTACAACCGGATCGGACTCAACACCGGTGTCATGCTGGTGGGAAATCTGGGCAGTCGGCACGTCATGGACTACACCGTGATGGGGGACAACGTCAACCTCGCCTCCCGACTGGAGGGTGCCAACAAGGCCTACAGTACCAATATCTGTATCAGCGAGATGACCTTCGATCAGCTCGAGGGTGAGATGATCTGCCGCGAACTAGACATGATCCGGGTCAAAGGCAAGGCCCGGCCGGTACGGATATTCGAAGTGCTGGAGACGACCGATGTAGGAGTACCGGCCGGTTTCGCGGGCATGCTGGAACGGTACGAGTTGGGACTCATGCTCTACCGGGAGAAGCAGTTCGGTGACGCACTCGACATCTTCAACGAGATTGTGCAGATGGATCCCGACGACGGACCGAGCCGGATGAACCTGCTCCGCTGCCAGAAGTACCTCTCCAAACCGCCACCCGACGACTGGGACGGTGTCTTCACCATGACCACCAAGTAAACGACCCGGAGCCGGTCCACCGGCCTCAACAGATGGTTGGCCGGACGCCGGACGGACGTTGAGCTGCACAATATATTGTGCAAAACCCTGAAAATATTGCCCGATCCATCTATCCCCGAATTATAACGCTTTGCGGCCCATGTACCGGTTCACTCCCGAATCCGGTGCCCAATCCGTCGTGCACGAATATCCGCGGTCATCCGCACGGGAATCAATAAAGCACGACTCATGATGCCGTGAATGGGGCAGTACCGATCGCATTGACAATTTATGGCACGGGAGTTGCGTTGACACGAATAGATGTCCTGACCGCCGGGGTGCAATCCAATCGGGCGAGAGCCCGGGGGGCGGCAACTGATGAGCCTGCTTCTGGTCGATCCCGCCCAGCGTGACGGGGTACCTGAACTCTATGAGAATCTCGGAATCGCGTCTCTTGCTGCCTCCACGCGGCAGGCCGGCTACGAGACCGAGACCATCCTGACCCACCTCGAGGGGTGGTCATACCGGCGTCTGGGGCGGGAAATAGCCGACCGCGACCCCGACGTGCTCGGCGTGAGCCTCCTCTCCTATAATGCCCGTCGCACCCTCCGCCTCCTCCGACGACTGAAACGGGATGGATTACGGGCCCGGATCGTGGTGGGAGGGCATTTCCCGACCTTCAACGATGAGGTCCTCCTCCGGGAGTGGCCCGAACTCGAAGTCGTCGTGCGGGGCGAGGGGGACATCACCCTGGTCGAACTGCTGCGCGGCTGGGAATCAGCCGGTGATCTTGAGGGAGTGAAGGGAATCAGTTTCAGGGCGGGAGGCGGAATCCGACGAAACGAGGCCCGCCCCCTCACGCACGATCTCGATTCCCTGCCGTGGCCGGTACGCGACCATACGGAACGGATCCTCGAGATGGGCGGAACCCTGCACATGACCAGGGCCCGCGGGTGCTATGCCAACTGTGCCTTCTGCTCGATTGCCTCCTTCTATCGCGCCCAGGGAGGACCCGGCTGGCGGCGCCGGAGTACCGACAGTGTTCTCGGGGAGATGGAGGAACTTGCTGCCCGTTACCCGGGTGTGGAGATGAAGTTTCTCGACGATCAGTTCATCGGACCCGGCCGGAAAGGCCTCGAAGACACGATGTCCTTTGCCCGGGCCATCATCGATCGCCGCCTCGAGGTTCCCTTCTCGATCTTCGCCCGGGCCGACAGCGTCGAGCCGGAGCTTTTCCGTGTTCTCAAGACCGCGGGTCTGAGATCGGTCTTCGTGGGGGTTGAGTCGGGCAGCCAGAACCAGCTCGACTCGTGCGGGAGGACTCGGGATCAGGTTCATCATGGGGCTCATCTTTTTCGATCCCTATACCGAGATGCCCGATGTGAAGGCGAACCTCTCCTTTCTGCGGGATACCCAGCCGCTCTGGGCTCCCCGGGGGAACGTCCTCTCCATCGAGAACCGGGTCATCGTCTACAAGGGCACACCGTTCCACGATCGGCTGACGTCTGAAAAGAGACTCGAAGGTGATTATATCGACTGCACCTACACCATTTCCGACTGGAAGGTGCGCTGGCTCTCCAGATCGTTCCACCTGCTTCTGAAGTACATCCTGCCGGCAGTGAGCGTCATCAAGCTCCTCCCGGCCCATATGAGGCTGTTCAGGGAGAGGTTCCGGAAACGGTTCAGCTCCAGAGTGTCCCGCCCGGCCCGTGCTGTCAGCGGGACGGAGAGAGAAGCACAGCCTCAAGAAACTCCAATTCAACCATCAACAGTCCCAATCAAACGGGGGTAACACAAAATGCGTAACCTTATGCACCGTATGATCAATCTGACCAGATTCATGGCTGCTTTCGTCGCGAGCACCGGCGCCGCTTCACGTGTCTGGATCAGCTGTAACTGATCAGACACCGCCAACTGCTGCTGTTACATAGTCCCTTCTGAGGGAATACCGGCGATCCCTGCTCAGCGGGTGGTCGCAGGGATTCTCTCTGCGATAGAGGTGCGTTCAGACATCGACTATATTCTCTTCATGCGTTCAACCACGAGAACAACGGGTCGGTGGCGTGTGCGGTTCGGACTCCTGCTAGTTCTGCTGCTGGCAGGGTGCGGAAAGGAATCAACAACACTCCGGGTCGCTGTCACTTCGATTCCGGCTCAGATTGATCCGGTTCTTTCACCTCAGCTGGACGGCAGAAGGATCGCCGCGCATCTGTACGAATCCCTTCTCCGGCAGGATGAAACGGGAACGTTGCTCCCGCATCTCGCCAGCAGCTTTGGCTATGACACCACCTCCACCCGGCTCACCATCCAGCTGCGGCCCGATGTCCATTTCCATGACGGCAGTACCATGACCGCGCATGATGTGGTCTACAGTCTTGAACGGATCCTGGCAGCGGCTGAGGATCCCACCGTCCGGATGGGCACGTCTCCCTATCAACTGGGGAATCCGCTCGCCGTGAGAGTTATCGGTGACCTGGAGCTCGAGATCGAGATCCCCCATCCTCATCATTCGCTGCTGAAAACCCTGACGACGCCATTCCTCACGCCGATCATCAAGAAAGAATCTGACACATCTCCGTCAGGCTCGTTCCCGCTCGGGACCGGTCCCTACCGGATCCGGATAGGGGAGTATTCGCCGCCGGAAGGACTGGCGATCCTCGAGCGGAACGGCCAGTACTGGGGGCCTCAACCGGGACCGGAGCGGATCCGGTTCCAGGCGTATGAAAGTGACGCCGAGCGTCTCGAAGCCATCACGGCCGGGGAGATGGACATTGCCTTGAACGTCGCGGTCACATCGACCCCGGCGGTCAGACAGTCCAAGCTGATGGACTTTGATCTGACCGGCCAGAAGGCCTGGCTGGCGCTCAGCCTGAACAATCAGCGTCCTCCCTTTGATGACGTATCGACCCGTCGCGCCCTGGCAGAGGCGCTCGACACCAGGGCGATCGTTCGGACACAGTGGCAGAGCGCCGGAGAACTGATGCACTTTTTCGTCGGGTCCGGTCTCGATCCCGACCTCAGGGGCCCCTCTGCCCCGATCTTTGATCGCGAGCGGGCAGAGGTGCTGGCCGCCCGGAATGTCGGAGCCACTGCCGAGCCGCTGCTCTTCTTGCGTTCCCCGGCCGCGAAACGGGATAAAACCGAGAAGCTGGTCAGCATCCTGCAGGCATTGCTCGAGAAATTCGGATTCAAAATAGAGCAGGATTACTGCGAGGATTTCGAGGAATACGATGAACGACTCAGCAGCGGCGACTGGACTCTGAGCGTCGATGGTTTTGCCTCCGATAACGGCGACCTGGGCAGCTTCCTCTTCGAGGTCTATGGCAGAAGGAACCAGGATGGCAGTCTCGGACTCTTCCACCTGGAGGATGACGGGCTGCTGTACCTTCTTGAAGAGGCGAACAGGACTCTCGAAGAGGACCGACGGGAGGAACTCCTCCGTTCAGTGATCGATCGTATCGCCGCCCGGGTGCCCTGCATCCCCCTGGCCGACTTCAAGTCCTTCGTGGTCCGATCCTCGGATATCGCGGACCTTCAGCCCGGTCCCTACTCCGACTGGACGTTCTGCAGCGTATCGAAGGCGAGCTGGAAGTGAATCCGATCTCGTTCCTCAGCTCCGTCCGCGGCAAAGTCGTTACCGGTACGGTGGTATTGATCCTGATCCTCATCGGTGGCGTGCTGACCCTGCTGGGACGATCTCAGGAGAACGCTCTCCTTCGAGGTGTGGAATTCCGGATCGAAGACATTGTCCATACGGTTGAATTCCGGATCATTGATCTGCTGACGTTCGATGATGGCGATAATCTGGTGGCTATCATCAGTGAAACCGAGGTAATCGCGGAAAATGAAACCATCGATTTCATCGGTGTGCTGGATCCCGCGGGTGACAGGATTTACTTCACTCTGAACGCGGAACTGATGGATCCCTACCTGGAAAGACCGGAAGTGGGGGCGGCGCTCGCACGGCAGACACCAGATCCATTTCTTGTTACCGACCAATCGGGCAAGGAAATCAGGATGTACGTTGTACCGATCATCGACTTCGACACCTTCCTGGGAGTCCTGCTGATCGGTTTCCGGGAAGATCAGATAGGCGGCGATGTGAACCGTCGCCGCCGGTGGATCCTCATTCTCGGGGCGATATCCATCATTATCGGCGCCGCGGGCGCAACCCTCCTGGCCAGAAACATCCTCAGTCCGATCGAGCGTCTGCGGAGGGCTGTCGGGCGGATCGGGGAAGGGGAGTTCGGAGAGACGGTCGAGATCGAGACCACTGATGAGATCGGCGCCCTGGCGGAGACGTTCAATACCATGTCGATCGAATTGAAGAAGCGGGAGGTGGAGGTCCGGAGGTCGGAACGGCTCACGGCGATCGGCACGACCGCCTCCGCGATCGCCCACGAGATGAAGACCCCGATCACCAGTATCAAGACGTACGTTGACATGCTCCCTCTGCGGTTCGATGATCCCGAATTCCGGGGTAAATTCTCCCACACCATCGAGGATCAGACGACCCGGCTCATCAAGCTGATCGATGATCTACTCGACTTCAGCCGGGAGACGCGGCTCCATCTCTCCGACCTCGATCTGAACCTCCAGCTCCACATGGCGGTGGTGGTGTTCCGCGATCTGATGGTCGCCAACCGGGTCACGGCGATGGAGGCTTACAAGTCTGAGAGGAGGGTCAAGGGCGATCCCGACAAACTCGAGCAGGTCTTCTTCAACCTGCTGAAGAACGGCATCGAGGCGCAGAGTGAGGGGGGGGCGATAGCGATCCTGACTCTCGATGAAGGCCGGGATGTCCTGACCGTGGTGGCCGATGCCGGACCGGGGGTCGAATCCGCCACCAGGGATACGCTGTTCGAACCCTTCGTCACTACGAAGTCAAAGGGGACCGGGCTCGGTCTGGCGATCGCGAAGAAGGTCGTTTTGGCTCACGGGGGAGAGATTGAACTCTTCTCGCCGCTGGAGGAGGTCGAGGCGGGTCTTCTGGCCAGGATCCGGACCACCTTCGGTGACAACTGGCCCGGGGATCAACATGGAAGCTGTTTCGTTGTGAGACTGCCCGCGATTACAGAGAGCGAGAACTGACTATATGGCCATGATTCTGGCGATAGATGACGAGAAGAGTATCCTCGAATCGTACTCGATGGTCCTTGAGGATGAACATGAGGTGACCACCGCCGAGAGCGGTGCGGAGGGGCTCAGAACCCTTGATGAGGGGAAGTTCGATGTCATCCTCCTCGATATCTCGATGCCCGGCCTGTCAGGGCTGGAAGTCCTGAAGGAGATCCGCCTGCGCGACGAAGACTGTTCTGTCATCATGGTGACCGTTTTCAAGGATGTGGAGACGGTCGTCGAGGCGATGAGATCAGGGGCCGACGACTACGTTACAAAACCGTTCAAGGTCACCGAGTTGAGGCACACGGTGGATCGTGCCTTCAAGTTCCGCGAGCTGGAGCGGAAGAACCGCTCTCTCGAGGCGAATCTGAAGGCGACCGGGCACCGGCAGGAGATCGTCTACGCCTCCCAGGTCATGGAGGAGGTTTTCCAGGATCTCAGGACGAGTGCGGCTTCCGACGCCTCGATCTTCCTCCAGGGTGAGTCGGGAACCGGCAAGGAACTGGCCGCCCACTTCGTGCATGAGCACTCAGGCCGCTCCGACGAGCCCTTCGTCACGGTTAACTGTGCCGCGATCCCTGATACCCTGCTCGAATCGGAACTGTTCGGCCATGAGAAGGGTGCCTTCAGCGGCGCAACCGAACGGAAGGAGGGGAAGTTCGAACTTGCCCATCGGGGAACCATTTTCCTCGATGAGATCGGTCTCCTCCCGATGGATCTGCAGGCCAAACTGCTGCGCACGATCGAGACCCGGGTGATCGAGAGGGTGGGAGGGACCAAACCGATCCATCTGGATGTCCGCTGGCTCGCGGCCACGAACCGGGATCCCGCCACCCTGGTCGATGAAGGCGTCTTCAGGGAGGATCTCTTCTTCCGTCTGAATGTCATTTCGGTCAGCCTGCCACCCCTGAGGGAGCGGCTGGATGACATCCCGCGGTTGGCGAGTCACTTCCTGGAACTGCTTGGGGGCGACATGAAGAAGACCCCGCTCACCCTCCGTGAGGAAGTGCTGGAGGTCTTTCAGGTCTATACATGGCCGGGGAATGTCAGGGAACTCCGGAACCTGCTCGAGCGGCTGATGGTACTCGAACCTGGTCCCGAGATACCGGTCGAACACCTCCCGACGCGGATGCTGGAGGAGTACAGCGACACGGTGGGAGTGGATATCACCGAAGTCTCTGAATCGCGTTACAAGGAGGCGGTCGAGGAATTCAGGCGGAATCTCATCATCCGGGCGATGAGGACCGCCAAAGGGAACCAGACCCAGGCGGCGCGATCACTGGGCCTGCACCGGAATACCCTGCTGCACCATCTGAAAGAAATGCAGATCTCACCGGAGGAATTCGGCCTCTGAATTCTTTCGGTGATGGTTAGGATGGTTAGGGCGATCGCGCAGTATGCCCGCACGATCGATCGGGCAGTACCGTTAATCCATTGTCCTGTATAATGTTACGTCCTGTTGATTACTGTTAAGGGGGCCTTACAGTCAGTTGCGGATCTGGTGCTGCTCAATACATTGTGCAGATCTGAACCGGCCCATGTCCACCCGGCCTCACGAAGACACCTCCCACCACCGAATTGTTTCCCGTAACTCATTGATAAGCATACAGTAACGATTTTTCGACGGTCCTGGCGGCAGATCGGGAGTCGGTGGCACGTCTCTTGCAGTTATTGAACACTCCCGAGCCGAACTGAAACCGGGAAGAGGAGATAATCGGCATGGTACTTGTACTTGAGAGTGATGACACCCTGCGGGAGGCGATTGTCGGCGCGATTGAAGTGGCGGTTGCCACAATCAGCGCGCGGACCGGGCGGGAGGCCCTCCGACTCATCGAGGAATCAGCACCCTCGATCGTGCTGCTCAACGTCCAGATACGGGACATGGACGGGGTGGAATTTCTCCGTCAGGTGCGCCAGCGTCTGCCTGACACCAAGGTCATTGTTACCTCCGATTCCGGTGACTATCAGCTGGTAAGACAGGTCATCGAACTCGGAATCGGTGATTTCCTCGAAAAACCATATGAGATAGGGGACCTCTACAACTCACTCGACAATTCCGTACGCGGAATCAGTGCCAGGCTCGATGACAGGACTCTGGCCGCCCGCTACCACGAGAAGTGCCGTCTACGCCGACGGACCTTGCTGGTGGCTTCGTAAACAGCGGCTGGATGGAATTCATGAGAACGCGGCCCACAATCAGGATATTGATGCGACATGTTCCCGGACACATGCTTCTGTCGAGGCGTCCGGAACTCGCACCGGGCCGTGCTGTCCGGCCGCTGCTGGCAGCCCCCGACAGCGGTCGGACAGATATCTTCGAACAGGTGCTCAGGAACGAGGATGTAACAAACAGAGAAATGGTGCCGGAGGCCGGACTCGAACCGGCACAGTGTTGCCACCGGGGGATTTTGAGTCCCCTGCGTCTACCAGTTTCGCCACTCCGGCTGGGGACGACCGCTACATAATAGGTCGGTTGACCGATCTGTCAAAGTCCGGTGACAGATCATGGTGACCGATCAGGAAAGGTGCCTGCATGGAACGTGCGGCGAGCGAAGTCGATTGATGATGTCCGGATTCGAATCAGGGGACGTTTCGATCAGAGATAACGGGTCACCGATGATGCGCGTGCTCGATAAACTCCCTATCGGTGTCGCTCTCATGAACGATACCGGTGAGCTCCTCTACCTCAATCCTGCCTTCAGGGACATCAGCGACGATCCCCGGTTCTCTGCCGCCTTCCAGAAGTTGAATAACGGGGAGCAGGTGAACGATCTCCTCTCCGTGACTCGGTCGGATGAGAACGATCGTGAGGTCGAACACACCTACCGTCTCCGCGGATTCCACCTCGACGGATCTTCTGACGAGAACAACGGTCACTCCCAGTCGATGATGCTGGTCGAAGATATCACCGAATCGTACCGACTGAAGAAGAACCTGAGTCGGGCCCAGCGGATGGAGAGTGTCGGAAGCATGGCCAGCGCCGTGGCCCACGACTTCAACAATATCCTGACGGTGATCCTGCAGAGCGTCCACCTTCTGAAACAGAATCTTCCCCAGGACCAGCTCTATCTCGAGCCGCTCGATGTCATCGAGGGAACAACCCTGAGTGCCGGTGAGCTGGCCCAGCAACTCCTGACGCTCTCGAAACCCAAGACCTCTGAGGGCAGGGATCTGGACCTGAATGCCGTGATCAAGGACGCCCTGCCAATCCTCGAACGGGTACTGCATGAGGGCATCAACCTGGATTACGAGTTCGAAGAGAACCTCTGGAGCGTCCATTCTGATCCTTCGCAGATCATGCATATCCTCGTCAATCTGTGCATCAACGCCCAGGAGGCCATGGATGGACGGGGGAACATCAACATCACAACCCGCAGGATAGACCGGAGCACACTGCCCAATGTGGAAGGCGGTCTCGGCGCCGGATACTACGTGCTGCTTTCGGTCAGTGATGAAGGACCGGGGATCCCGCCTGAATTGACCGACCGGGTGTTCGATCCCTTCTTCACGACCAAGGAGATGGGGACCGGGTTGGGGCTCTCGACTGCATATACGTTCGCAAAGGAGCAGGGCGGCACCGTGACACTGTATTCCGAAGATGGCCGCGGTACGAGGATCAATCTCTATCTCAAGGCCGAACCCCGGCCACCGGCTCCTCAGGAAGAGCGCTCCACGTCACCTGTCGATAACCGACCTTGCCCGTGAGATCCTCTCCCTGCAGGGATATTCCATCATCACCGCATCCTCCGGTGAAGAGGCGGTCGAGACCATTATCTCGTCGGAGAAACAGATACCGCTGGTGATTCTCGATATGGCCATGCCGGGTATGAACGGGCTCGAGGCGCTTCGGGCCATCCGGACCCACGATCCGGAGATCCGCGCGATCATCTCCAGCGGATTCCACGCCTCGAAGAAGATGCGCGAGGTGGTAGGCGCCGAAGTCGATGCGTTCGTCAACAAACCCTATGAGATCGACCATCTGGTGCGTGAAGTCAGACGACTCCTCGACATCGGGCCGATTTACGCCGGTTGAACCGGAGCTTCTCTCTCTCAGTTCCTGAACCCTTTCGGTATCCAGCCCCCTCTGCCATCTTGTGAAAGAGGACCGGGTATGGTATCCATGCACAATATGAAGAGGGGGTTGGGATGCTGTTTTCACCGGTCACGATAGGATCGCTTGAACTCCAGAACCGACTCGTGCGGGCCGCCTGTGGCGAACGTCGGGCCGATCGGGACGGATTCATCACGCATGAGATGCTCGCCTACATTGATGAACTCGCCCGGGGCGGCTGCGGGCTGGTCATCCTCGGGCATGGCTATATCAGGCGTGATGGCCGTCTGACCGATAATGAGACGGGGATCAATCGGGACGACCAGGTCTCACGCCTGGGCCTGGTGGCGGAGCAGATCCGGGCAGGCGGGGCCAGGGGAGTCATCCAGATCAGTCACGGTGGCGCCCAGTGCCGTCCCTCGGTTCTCGAGACCACCCCGGTTTCACCTTCCGGGGTTGAGGTGAGGAAGACGAAAGTTATCCCGCGGCCGCTGGAATCTGACGAGATCCTTGAACTGGTGTCTGATTTCGCGTTTGCGGCCGGGCGGGCGAAGGAGGCCGGATTCGACGCCGTGCAGATTCATGCCGCGCACGGCTACCTGATCTCACAGTTCCTGAGTCCGGCCACCAACCTTCGGACGGACGAGTGGGGAGGCTCCCCGGAGAACAGATTCCGCTTCCTGGACTCGGTGATCAGGGCGGTGCGGGAACAGGTCGGTGAGGACTACCCCGTCCTCGTTAAACAGAATCTCGACGACTGCATCCCGAAGGGGATACCGCTGAGTGAAGCCCTGACCGTCGCGACCGGTCTCTCCGATCTGGGCGTCGCGGCGATAGAGGTGAGCGGGGGGATGGTGGATTCCGAACGGGGTGCCGCGCGGAAGGATATCACACCCGGAAAGCAGGAAGCGTATTTCCGCAGCATGGCCCGTGAAGTCGTCAAGGTCGTGGATTGTCCCGTGATCCTGGTCGGGGGACTGAAATCCCCTTCGGTCATCAACGATGTGCTGGAGAGCGGCGATGCCGATCTCGTAGCCCTCGCCCGGCCGCTGATCAGAGAACCGCGCCTGCCGCTGGAATGGCTCGATGGTCGGGATACGCCCGCGGATTGTGAGTCATGCAATCGCTGCGCGCTTTACAAGGACCGTCCCCTTCGGTGCGAGAGTCTTATCCTCGAACAGGAGCAGGCCAGGGAAGATTGACCCCGGTTACTCCGACAGGCTCCTTGCCCGGGATCAGTTCGGCGGTCGGGGTGGTATCGGCGGGATCCGGCGCCAGAAGTCACGGTTCAGTCGCGGATCGTGTACTTCGCATTCCTCGGTCGGCTGGTTCGTAACCAGGAATATCTCGGTGAACCGGTCGGGACAGGTCGGCAGCGCGATCCGATAATCGGGTGATTCGGCGGTGAAACTAGAGGAGCACAGGTCTACCTCCACTATCCCCGGCGGTCGCACCCAGTCATCCTTCGGCAGTCCGCGTTCCTCATCCTTGTAGAGATCCCTGATAAAACGGGCCCAGACCGGCATCGCCATCACCGCTCCGGAGGGATCGGAATAGCCGGTCACAGGCCTGCCGCCGGGCAGCCGCATGCTCATGCGATCGTTGAATCCGATCCAGACTCCCGCCACGATGTGTGGTGTATAACCGTAGAACCAGGCGTCACTCCAGTCGTTGGTGGTGCCTGTCTTGCCGCCCGCGGGTACGTCGACGGTGTAGTAACTGCGCGCCAGCCCCGCCGTCCCGCCCTCTTCGAGGACCCCCTTCATGAGGTCCACCACGAGGTAGGCGAGGTTGGGTTCCAGGACCCTGGTGAGTCTCACCGGCGGTGACTCGATCTCGCGACCGAAGCGGTCGCGCACGTACTTGATCATGCGCGGTTCGGCCCGGGTGCCGAGATTAGCGAAGGTAGAAAAGGCACTGACCATCTCGATCAGGAGGACCTCACTCGATCCGATTGCCAGGGAGGGGTACGGACGGAGGGGCGTGGTGATCCCGAACATCTTGGCGTAATCAACGAGAATCTCCGGACTCATTGAACCACTGCGGCCAAAACCGCTGGCTCCCATAACGAGACGGGCAGCGACCAGGTTGATCGAGCGGCGGAGGGCATCCCGCAGGGGGAGCGGTTCGCTGAATCTGCCGTAGTAGTTCACCGGAGTCCAACGCGAGCCATCGGGTTGGAGAAGCGTAATCGGCTGGTTAAAGACGCGGCTGGCCGCAGTGTAACCGTTGTCGAGGGCGGCGGTATAGAGGAACGGCTTGAAGGACGAACCTGCCTGTCTCAGGGCCTGGGTGGCGTTGTTGAACTGGTATTTCTGAAAGTCCTTGCCACCCACCATCGCGAGGATGTCACCGTTCTTCGGA
>JALGWK010000392.1 GCA_025774205.1 bacterium | reverse complement strand
ACTGCAGGGGGAGTTCATCACCGTCAGCGAAGGGTACCTGCACGGTCCTCGTGACCGAGTTGTTGGCATCTGCCACGCGGTCCCAGCTGCCGTCACCGTCATCGGTCAGGTCCTCGTTGTTGTTCAGGTCGAGGTAGAAGAGGGAAGCGGAACCCTCCTGGTGGTCGAGCACGTAGCTGAAGGTGTTGTCCTCGCCCTCACCGATCGTGTAGGAGCCGTAGCGGGGTGTGCCCTGGTAGGCTGGCTCAGCGACGAGAGTCTCAACCGGCTCGTCCAGGAGCGGGCTCCGGGAAGGCGAGTAGTAGCCTGCGGCCTCTCCGGCGCCTTCGGCCAGCTCAAGCGCTCCCAGCGCTCCCGATCGCCACGAGTTATTCGAGCATGAGACCACCAGCAGTGATGCCAGCAGAAGTACGGGGATAGCAGAGAGACGGACTGCCGTGGTCCGGACGGGGATGCGCGCGAACATGAAGAGTTACTCCTTATCAGGTACCGATACGGAAGATGATGTATCGAAATGAGCCGCCATTCGGCGGAGCATCCAGAACAGACAGAGTACTCAAGTCGACGGGCGCTGAACAGGTAAAGAAGGTTGGGGAGCGGCCTTCCGGAGAGAATGCAGGCTGGCGGATCGGGCCGTCCTGGTGTAGCATCCCGGTATGGAACGCCTCTATTTCACGTCGTTCGAATCCCCTTATGGCAGCCTCTGGGTCATGCGGAGCGACAATGGTGTCGTGCGTCTCATCCTCCCCACTCCGAGTCGCCGCAAGATCGATCAGGGCCCTTCACTGCTGGCCGAATTCCGGGACAGGCACCTGCCCGGTTTCCAGATGATGGAGAGCAAGAACCAGTTCCGCGATGTGAACCGGTGGCTGAAGAGCCTGTTCCGGGGTGATCCTCCCGCCGAGGTCGTCCCCGTCGACCTGTACGGCACCGATTTCCAGAAGGCGGTCTGGAATATCGTGCACGGGATCCCCTTCGGCACCACCATCACCTACGGAGCGATCTCGAAACGACTCAGACGGCGATCAAGCGCCGCCAGGGCAGTCGGCGCCGCAGTGGGAGCGAATCCGGTACCCCTGATCGTGCCCTGCCATCGGGTCATCGGCGAGCGGGACAAGCTGGTGGGATTCGGCGGCGGCCTGAAGATGAAGCAGGGCCTGCTGCGTGAAGAGGGCATACTCCTGTTATAGAGACCGAGGCTTCTGGAGACAGAGGCTTATAGAGATCGTGGCTGGTGCAACAACTGGTGTCACCGCTGTCAGTGACGATATTCCTGCCGCTCCTCCTTCCTGATGAAGAGATTGATGAACCAGGAGATGATGGTTATCAGCAGCGCCGCCCAGATGTAGGACGATCCTTCGATGGTGAATCCGGGCACGATGGAGGCGGTCAGCCAGAGGGTGACCGCGTTCACCACCAGCAGAAAAATGCCGAGCGAAATCATGGTGATCGGGAAAGTGAGAACGATCAGGATCGGCCTCACGATCGTATTGAGCAGTCCCAGCACCAGGGCGGCCATGATGAGGGTGAACGAGGAATCGAACTGCACCCCGGGCATGAGATAACTCGCCAGCACGATCGCCAGGGCGGTCACCAGCCAGCGGACGAAGAACTTCGGCATTCTGATCACCTTTCTCCCGAACTGCTCACGGTCAGTCGAGTCCCAGCCCTCCTGTCACGGCCCGGGGCAGGTTCAGGGGCACCTCGTACCTCCGCCGGAGCCGCCTGACATGGTCGGGCGAAGCGTCACGCTCGCGGTCGAACCGGTAAAGATCGGACCGTGTCACCGGCAGCGAGGCCAACCTGGTGGACTCATTCATACTATACGGAACCCGCATCAATCCGTTCGGTGACATCGCTCCGGTCGAGATCATAACCGCCTCTCTCACACCTGCTCCCGCGCTCCGGCTCTTCCCGTCCATCATCCGGGCACCCTCAAGTCTGGTTACCGGACCGTCGTAGCCGAGCCAGCGACCGATCCTGTCCCGTTCAGGTGTTCCCACCAGCCGCGCTTCCACTCTCTCCTGCAGAGCACCGGCGACATCGCGCTGGAAGCTCCAGAGATCGCCCGGAATGTCATCGGGATCGATAACTCCATAGGTCCACAACAGAATGACCGTGCCATTACCATCGTACACGAGCAGTCCGTCGAGCCCGGCATCCTCCAGTACGAGAAGGAGTTTGAGCGTGGTGAGTCTGACCACTTCGAAGGGGAATCCATCACCTTTCAGAGAGAGCGAGAACCAGACCTCCCCGGAGTCGGCGATCGGTGAAATGAAGAAGGCCGTCGCCCCCTTTCCGACCCGTTCCAGGAGCTCCCCGACATCCTCCACGTGGATCGGACCATCCACATCACGGCGCGAGAACGCGCTCCCCTTCCCCCGGCGGATCGCGACCGCCCTTCCCGCCAGGAAGGGCATCATTCGTTCGGCCACCGCCCGATAGTATCTGATTACTGAGGGATCAGCTTCATGTTCGGAGCGGGCGGGTATCACCCGGGAAGGTCCGCGTATGGTGCCGGAAGGTGCCGCATGCGAGGCAGTCTACCCGCTGTCGTGTCGGGATTGAACCGGAATTCTGTC
>JALGWK010000391.1 GCA_025774205.1 bacterium | reverse complement strand
CTTCAGCTATGGAATGATGGCAAGTGTATCACTCTGTTTCTCAGTACCTGTTCGTGTCGCTCCTGAGTCACGTCACTCCTTCGTGCGTCACTCTGTATCACGTCACTTCTTCCTGCGTCACATCCTGTCGTGCTCTCACACTCGTGATGATCTTGTACAGCATGGTCAGTACCAGCAGTCCGATACCGTACACACCCAGGGTGATCGCCACTTCAGACCAGGTGGGCGCGTAGGCGACGACCTTCCCGAGCGGTGAGGGGACGAATCCCGTCACCACGATCCCCATTCCCTTCTCGATCCATATCGCGGTTATCACACCCACACAGAGGATCGCCAGGAACTTCTCGTTCGCGCGGAATCTCGGAATGATCAGCAGGACCGCGCAGACCAGAGCTATCGACATGCTGGTCCACATCCACGGCACCAGCGCGTTATACCCCTCGAGTCCCTTGAACATGTATTCGAAGGCGTGCACGTGGTGCGGCATGTCGCTGTAAAGGGCGGTGAAGAACTCCACCCCAGTAAAGAAGATGTTGATCACCATGGCATAGGCGACGATCAGGGCGAGCTTCTGGATCGCCTCCGTGCCGACGTCGAACTTCTTCATCCGCCTCAGGAGCAGGGAGAGCAGGATCAGCAGGCTCGGCCCTGACGCGAACGCCGAAGCGAGGAATCGGGGGGCGAGGATCGCCGTCATCCAGAACGGCCGGGCCTCGAGCCCCGAGTAGAGGAATGCCGTGACTGTGTGGATACTCACCGCGACCGGTATCGAGAGCAGGATCAGCGGCTTCACCCAGCGTGGAGGCGGCCCTCCCCGACGTTCCGCGTCGAAGGTAGTGGCCCCGATCACGAGGTTCAGGAGCAGGTAGCCCATGAGGGCCAGGCTGTCCCAGAACATCATCGAATTCAGCGTCGGGTGCAGGAGGACGTTGGTGAATCGCTGCGGCTGTCCCAGGTCGACCAGGATGAAGAGGGGGCACATCAGAACCGCCGAGATGGCCAGACCCTCACCCAGAATGACCAGTTTGCCGAACACCTTGTAGTCGTGCAGGTAGTAGGGCAGGACCACCATCACTGCCGAAGCGGCGACTCCGACAAGGAAGGTGAACTGCGCGATATAGATCCCCCAGCTCACATCCTGGCTCATCCCGGTGATCGTCAATCCCTCGGTCATCTGCCGGGTGAATGTGATGCCTCCGATCACGATCAGAGCCATCCAGACCGCCAGGATGGACCAGTATCGCTTGCTTCCCCGAAATGCGGCGTCCAGCATACCGGTTACCTCGTTCCCTTCCAGATGAAACTCATGTTCCAGTCAGGTCTCATGTTCAGGTCACACGATGTAGTAGACATTCGGGCCTGTTCCCAGGCTGTGCCTTCTGACGATCGTGTTCTTCTCTTCCAGGAGCCGGTTCACCTCTGAATGGGGATCACGCAGGTCCCCGAACACCATGGCTCCCTCACCGCCGGGTACTCCGGCGGCTGCCTCCACGCAGGCCGGGATCTCTCCCTCACGGATCCGCTCCACGCAGAAGTTGCACTTCTCGACCACTCCCCTGGACCGCGTCGGGAATTCGGTCAGGTATTCACCGTCAGCATCCTTCTCGATGAAGTCGCGCGGATCCCGCCAGTTGAAGCTCCTGGAACCGTACGGACAGGCGGCCATGCAGTAGCGGCACCCGATGCACCGGTGCATGTCCATCATCACCACCCCATCGGAGTCCCTCTTCCAGGTCGCCTGGGTCGGACAGACCCTGACGCACGGCGGCTTGTCGCAGTGGTTGCAGAGCACGAGGACAGGCGCTTCCTTCATCTCGTGCGGCGTGCGCTCATGCACCAGGTCTTCGAAGACATGCTCGTAGTGCTCATCCCAGATCCACTCGATCTCGTCATCAGGATCGGGGATGACCGGGATGTTATGTGCCTTCCGGCACGCCTCCGCGCAGGCGGTCCTGATCTCATCGATCTTGCACTTCTCAAGGTCGATCACCATCGCCCACTGGCCGGTGGATCCACTTTCCGAGTGAGCGGCTTCCCCGGCAGGCGAACAGCCCGTTCCCAGCAGCGGCAAACCACACCCCAGGCCGAGTGAGGCAGCACCGGCGTCCCTGAAGAATTTGCGTCGGCTCCTCTCCATCACTCACTTCCCTTCCGGCGCGACGTGACAGTTCCAGCAGGTCAGCTTCACATTCGAGTAGTCGTGACAGCGGGCGCAGAACTCATCCTTCCGGCCATG
>JALGWK010000390.1 GCA_025774205.1 bacterium | reverse complement strand
GGCCCGACGGTCCAGCCACCCATCTGACCAAGGCGGGTACGCCGACCATGGGCGGGCTGTTGATCCTGGCGGCGGTGGTCACACCAACCCTGCTCTGGCAGAAGCTCGATACCGGCTACACCTGGATCATCCTCCTCTGCACCATCTGGATGGGCGGCGTCGGGTTCGTCGATGACTACCTGAAGACCGTGAAGCAGTATCCGAAGGGCCTGGTGGCGAAATACAAGCTCGTCGGCCAGGTCACTCTCGGTCTCATGGTCGGTCTGATCATGCTCTTATGGCCTCCCGGTCCGTCCGATTACGCGACCGCGACCATGGTCCCCTTTGTGAAGGATGCGATGCTCCACTTCGGGGTGTTCTACATCCCCGTCGTCATCCTCGTGATCACGGCGACCTCGAACGCGGTGAACCTGACCGACGGGCTCGACGGACTGGCGATCGGGCTGGTCGGTATCGCCATGGTGGCCTTCATGCTGATGGCGTATGTGACCGGGAATGTTGAAACGGCGGAGTACCTGGGCATCGTTTACATGCCCGGATCGGGGGAACTCACGATCTTCGCCCTCTCCCTGGTTGGGGCCTGTCTCGGGTTCCTCTGGTTCAATGCCCATCCCGCCCAGGTGTTCATGGGCGACACCGGTTCCATGGCCCTGGGAGGGGCGCTGGCCGGGATGGCGCTGCTGTTGAAGAAGGAATTCCTGTTGATCATCGTCGGCGGCGTGTTCGTGGTGGAAGCCGCGTCGGTGCTCATCCAGGTGGCCAGCTACCGGTGGAGGAACGAGAAGCGGGTCTTCAGGATGGCCCCTATCCATCACCATTTCGAACTCCTGGGGTGGGCGGAATCGAGGGTGGTCATACGGTTCTGGATCATCGGGATTCTGCTGGCTCTCATCAGTCTGACGACGTTCAAGATCAGGTAGTGGAGGATCAAGATGCTCACATTCAATCTGGGCAGAAAGACAGCATCGACATCAACCGACGAGATCGTGGAATCACACGCCGTCGAACCAGAAGCGAGCGGGATACCGGCGGGTGATGATCAACGCGTGACACCTGCGAAGCAGGGGGATGGGGACTGAATCGTGGATGTTACGGGCGCGAGAGTTGTGATCCTCGGTCTGGGCGTATCGGGGCGATCCGCGGCGGGTCTGCTGGCCCGCAGGGGCGCGCGCGTCCTGGCGAGTGATGCCGCGCCCGATCCGGCGCCACCGGAGGACCTGACCGGGCTTGAGGAGCTGGGAGTCGAGATCGAGACCGGTGGACACAGCCGTACCCTGGTGGACGGAGCGGACCTGGTCATTGTGTCACCGGGAATCGATCCCGCGTCCGGTCCGGCGGCGGTGGCCAGGGAACGCGGGATGAAGGTTGTCAGTGAGGTAGAGGCGGCCTCCTGGTACTTCGAGGGCTCGGTGATCGGTATCACGGGAACCAACGGCAAATCAACGACCACCGAACTCACGGCGGCCATGCTCCGGGCCGGGGGGATAACCGCCACGGCCGGAGGCAACCTGGGTCGGGCCTTCTCCGCGATTGTAACGGAGGAACCGAACCTCGAAGTGGTCGTGCTGGAACTCTCATCATTCCAGCTGGAACTGGTGGACACCTTCCGGGCGGAGACTGCGGTCCTGCTCAATGTCACACCAGACCATCTCGATCGGCATCCGACAGCGGCAGCGTACGAGGCGGCCAAGGCCCGGCTGTGGGAAGGCCAGCGGCCGGAGGACTGGGCCATCTATGACGCTGATGATGAAGGCGCCGACCGTCTGGCGGGATTCGCGCCGGGGATGCGGCTCCCCTTCACCCTGAACGGTCGGCCCGGGAATACCGGGGCCTGGATCGAGGATCATGAGGGAACGCCTCACGCGATGGCGATGCTGCCTGACAGCGCCGGAACCGAGCCGCTCTTCGCGGTGACCGATGTGCCGCTGACCGGCACCCACAACCTCTCCAATGCCATGGCGGCCGCCATCGCCGCCCGACGTTACGGCGTGAGGATGAACGCCATCAGGGAGGCAATGGGGAGCTTCAGGGCTCTCCCTCACCGGCTGGAACCGGTCGGGGAGATCGCGGGCGTACGCTTTTTCAACGACTCCAAGGCCACCAACGTGGCCTCGGCCAGGGCGGCCCTGAGCGGGTTCGATTCGGGCGTGGTCCTCATCGCGGGGGGAACATACAAGGAGATCCCCTTCGTTCCGCTGCGGGAGGAACTCGCGCGTTGCGGCACGGCGGCGGTCCTC
>JALGWK010000389.1 GCA_025774205.1 bacterium | reverse complement strand
GATCGAACTATGACTGCGGATCGACGTATCTCCGAAACTCCTGTGGTACTCGGTATCGAAACATCGTGCGATGAGACCGCCGCGGCGGTCGTGCAGGGGTGGCGGAGGATCCTGGGCAACGTGGTGGTCAGCCAGGAGATCCATGCCGACTGGGGTGGGGTGGTTCCCGAGCTGGCATCCAGGGAGCATCTCAAGCTGACCCTCCCTTCGGTCCGGCAGGCGATGTCCACCGCTGGTGTGACCTGGGATGATCTCGACGGTATCGCTGTGACCAGGGGGCCGGGTCTGATCGGCGCCCTGCTGGTCGGTGTATCAACGGCCAAGGCCCTTGCGCTCGGCACCGGACTGCCCCTCATCGGAGTCAACCACCTGGAAGGACATCTATTCAGTCTGCTGCTCGAAGATCCGGAATGGCGACCGCCCTACCTGGTGCTGATCGCGAGTGGTGGCCATACAGAGATTCACATGGTCGAGGATCTCGGTGTCTATCGCCGGCTCGGTTCCACGGTGGATGACGCCGCAGGTGAGGCCTACGACAAGATCGGGGTATTGCTCGGTCTCGACTACCCCGCCGGAGCCCGGCTCGATGCCCTGGCCGGAGAAGCGGGATTGGGGACCCTCCGGTTCCCGGTGGCCCGGGTGGACGGCCCCGGACACAACTTCTCCTTCAGCGGCCTGAAGACTGCCGTCATGAACCACTGGCGGAACCTGTCAGAGGAGGAGCGCAAATCGCAGCACGGCCAGGTCGCGTCGGCATTCCAGCTGGCAGTGGTGCGGGCATTGGTCGAGGGGATGGAGGCCGCCCTCGATGAAACCGGCGCGCCCCGCTTCGGCGTGACCGGCGGAGTGGCCAGCAACCGGGAGTTGCGGCGACAGCTCTCCTATCTTGCCCGCCGGCGAGGAATCGATGTGGCCTTCCCCGGTCCCCGCCTCTGTACTGATAATGCCGCCATGATAGCCGCAGCCGGCGCGTTCCATCTGACCAATGGTCAGCGGGATGGACTCGACATGGATGCCGATCCGTCCCTGCGTCTGCCCTCGGAGTCATATCAGGCCACGATCGAAGATACCCCGGGAGGAAAAGTCTGATCGTTCAGTCTCTCTGAAACTCCCTGAGTCCTCCTGAAATCCCCCCGCAGTCTCTCTGAAGCCCCCCCGAGTCCCCCGTAACGGCCGTCCTCCGGCCCGGTCCCGACACGAGGGATACCATGAAGCTCTCATTCCTGTTCACGTTCCCCTTTACGCTCCTCTGTGCCGGCAGAGTCGGAACAGCTGTTCTGAACGTCGATCCAGATATATCAGCCGTCTCTGCCGGTGTGCTCTTCAATGAAGTGTTGGCCAACGCCCCCGGTCCCGAGGGTGATGGCGGCGGTGAGTGGATAGAACTCATCAATTGCGGTGACCGGGAGGTCGATCTCACCGGCTGGATCCTCACCGATCCCGGCGATCCGAGCGATGTGCTCGGGCCGTGGCGGGTGGAGTCGGGAACAGGGCCCGGAGCGGGCGTAAAACTCGAACCGGGTGGATTGGCGATCATCCTCGATCCCGATGGAGATCCGGTCGCGCTCGGTCTTCCTGTCGGGGTGCCGGTACTCAGGATCGATGATACTGCCATCGGGAACGGTCTCCGCGCGAGTGGGGATCGATTGATACTCCTCGAACCCGGAGGGGCAGTGGTCGATTCAGTGGTCTGGGAGAAGGATGCCGGTGACGGGATCTCATGGGAGCGGCAGGTGGACGGTAAGGGGATGGTCTCATGGGTGCCGAGCAGCGATCCGACCGGATCGACCCCGGGAAGGCAGAACTCCACCCATCTTCCCCTTCCTGCCGCGCCTGCAGATTCTTCATCCCCCTCACCTCCTCCTCCGATACCGTCGGTGCAGTCGTTAATGGATGGGCTGATCATCGAGTTGCTGGAGGAAATAGTTGTCCTTCGCTGGCAGGGAGTCGCCGAAAGGCTGGACGCCGAGGCCGGATCACATCTTCCCGATCAACTGTACGGTCCGGAGACACAGATCTGGTTGAGGACGGTCGACGGGGGAGGAGTGGTGACGGCGAGGGCGACAATCGACGTCCACTCCCTCCGATCTCCCCGGTCTCCGTTCCGCGGCAGGATCTTTCTCAGGGTGGATCGGTCTCTGCCGGTAGGCCCTCCCGTGGCCGGAGTCGCTCTCCGTCTCAGTTCAAACCATCGCGAGCTCCATCTCGGCCCACTCCGCGGAGGTCTCGGAGGGGGG
>JALGWK010000388.1 GCA_025774205.1 bacterium | reverse complement strand
CTGGAGCAAATCGCCGACAGGTTCGGGGTCGGGACAGAGAATGTCGTCTCAACCCTCGGCACCTCGAACGGGATCTTCGTGACCTGCACCGCCCTCCTTTCGGCCGGTGACCGCGTGGCGATCGAGCGGCCTGCTTACGAACCGGTGCTGGCGGTGCCGGAGGCGTTCGAGACCGCCGTGGTCCGATTCGACCGGAACTTCGGGAACGGGTGGACGATCGATCCCGATGAGTTCGAGGCGTCCCTGCCGGACGAAACCCGGCTGGTGGTGCTGACCAATCTCCATAATCCGACCGGGCAGTTCCTCTCCAATGGGGAGATCACCCGACTGGCCGGGATCGCCGCCTCGAAAGGGGCCTGGCTCCTGATCGATGAGGTCTACCGCGAGTTCCTCGATGATTACCGCGGAACCACCGCCTTCGGACTGGCCGATAACATCCTGACCTCCTCCAGCCTCGGTAAAGTCTACGGCCTGGGAGATCTCCGCTGCGGCTGGGTGCTGGCGCCCCCCGATCTGGCCGAGCGGATGCGGCGGATCATCGACTACATCAACGTTGAGGGGGTCTTCATCGGTGAGCGGACCGCCACCCTGGCGTTCGCGCAGCTCGACTCGCTCATCGAGCGCGACAGGCCCCACGTCGAGGAGAACCGGAGACTCGTCACCGAATTCATGCAGCGAGAAACTGCGTCGGGAAGGCTTTCATGGGTGGAACCCCCCGGCGGTGTGGTCGTCTTCCCCCGGATCGAGATTCCGATGAGCGGTGACGAACTCGCGGCGGCACTGCTCCGGGACCACGACACGGCCCTCACACCGGGGAGCTTCTTCGAAGCGCCCGATCACTTCCGGCTCGGTTTCTCCGGCGATACCGGCGAACTCGCGACCGGGCTGGAGAACATCAGCCGGGTACTCGAAGCAGGACGTGCGGACTGAAACAACCCGGGTTCGGCAATATTCGCCAACCGAACGTTAGGGAGTGATCCATGCCATTCATATTGACCCTGATCCTCACCTGCCAGCTCTCGACCACTCCTCTGCAGGCACATCCGATCAACACCGGTCCGCAGTCGGATAGCGGCATCGTCCAGATCGAGGATCTCAACGATCTCCTCGAACCGATCCGGGTTGCCGCCGGACTCCCGGCACTGGCAGCCCTGGTCCTCGAAAAGGGAGAGATCAGGGCAATCGGCGCCGTCGGTTACCGGAAGTACGGCGAGGATGTGAAGGTGACGGTGGACGATCACTTCCACCTCGGCTCCGACACCAAGGCGATGACGGCCACTCTGGCGGCTGTCCTCGTCGAGGAAGGCCTGATCGGCTGGGATTCGACGATCAGCGAAGTGCTTCCCGACCTTATCGGAGCGATCGATGAGGCATACCTTGACGTCAGCCTGCGGCAGCTCTTCATGCATCGGGGAGGATGTCCCAACCAGACTGTGCCGCCCGGTACGAATATGTCTCAGTTGCACAATCTCCCCGGGGACACGATGGTCAAGCAGCGGCTCCGGTACGTAACACTATTCCTGACGGGGAAGCCTCAGGCTGAACCGGGCCGGAGATACATCTATTCCAATGGCGGGTACGTCACCGCGGGTGCGATGCTGGAACGGGTGACCGGCCGATCATGGGAGGAACTGATCCAGGAGAGGCTTTTCACGCCTCTCGGCATCACCTCCGCCGGTTTCGGTGCGATGGGATCTCCGAACGCGATCGATCAGCCCTGGCAACATCTCCTCCGGAACGAAACCCCTTACCCGGTCGAGCCGGGACCTTATAGTGACAATCCGCTTGCGATCGGACCTGCCGGAACAGTCCACATGAGCCTGAGCGACTGGTCGAGATTCGTGGCAGCACACTTGAGTGGTCGAGCAGGTGAGCATGATCTGCTGAAGCAGGAGACCTGGGAACTACTGCATGAACGACCCGAGGAAGGCCGGTACGCCATGGGGTGGATGGTTGTAGAGCGGCCGTGGGCTGAAGGAGAGGCTCTATCCCATGCCGGAAGCAACACCGCGAACTACGCCCTCGTCTGGGCCTCTGTTAAACGGCAGTTCGCGGTCCTGGTTACCACAAATATCGGACATGACCTCGTCGCCGGAGTCTGTGACCAGCTCACCGGCGCCCTGATCGAGAAATACACCCCGGGCGGGTGAGGATAGGTCGAGGATTCAGCGATAGACATCCCGGCGGTGACCGATCTTCACGATCGTGACACCAGGATCGCTGTCGTCGACACCGTAGACGATGCGNNNNGATGCGGTATCGCTCTGACCTGCCGGTGAGTTTCTCACATCCTGACGGACGTGGATCATCAGCCAGAGACCTGATCCGGGCAACGATCCTGACGCGATCCTGCTTCCGCCCCACCCGATCGAGTTCCTTCGCGGCAGACGGCTTGATCGAGATCCTATAGCCGTCCACGCCGCTTCATGTCTTTGACGACATCCTCGAAGTCGAGATCAGGCTCCCCTCCACGTTCCTCGATCGCTTTCACGGCATCGTTGACGAGGTATGAGACCGAGCGCTCCATCACCACGGCCTTCATCTTCAGGGCGCGGAGCGTCTCGGCGTCGAAATAGATAGTAGTCCTCTTCGGCTTCTCATTCATTATGACATCATAACAACATAACGTTATAACATCAATGCCGATGCAACGGTCGCAGGTTCGAATCCTGCCCCCGCTACCATCTATACCGTCAACGCCGGCTAAGTTGTTTCTTGGCCGGCGTTTGTATTTGAATGAGCCGCTATCCCCCGCTACAAACATACAACAATCCCGCTACCAATACCTCGATAGCATTTCCGGATACATCTCAGAGGCTCTCGAAGGTATCTCGGAGGTCCTCGAGCATATTCAGGGGTCTATCAGGGGGTATTCAGATACTCGCGTGTCTCCTGTGGTTTTCCGTTTACTTGGACATCCGATAGTCATCTACGATAGACTCCCGCACAATATTTGAGACTTATTGGTTCTCTCCCCAACCCCAGGGAGACTGTATGACATGATCGGCAAGACCGTCGGGCATTATCAGGTCATCGACAAAATCGGTGAAGGTGGCATGGGTGTCGTCTACAAGGCGGAGGACACCACTCTGCATC
>JALGWK010000068.1 GCA_025774205.1 bacterium | reverse complement strand
GGCGATCGCCTCCACCACCCGCTCTACTTCCTCCATCGTGTTGTATATGTGCGGGGAGAGCCGGATCCCCGCGAAGTCACCTCTCATCACCGCGCAGCCGATCGAATGCTCCTCGTAGAGGACCCGCATGGCGCTGCCCAGATCCACGCCGGGGGGAGCGGGCCGCGAGCTGACGTTTCACTTCTGAAGCAAGGGCTCGAATCCGCTCCTCAACCTGGCGCTTCCCGATCATCTCGTGGAACTCGACCATTTCCTTCACGGCCGAGACCCGGGCATCATCCCGCTGTCCGAGGGCTTCGAACTTCGAACCGGCGTCACTCTCACCCCAGCCGATGCCCACGATGAGCGGCCAGACATCATCCTGCCGCTCCCTGCTGACGTAGAGTACCCCGGTCTCCTTCGGTCCCATCGGCCACTTGTGGGCGCTGCCCGTGAAGAAGTCGCAGCCCATGGCATGGAGATCGAGGGCCTCGGCCCCGCAGGTCTGAGCCCCGTCCACAAGGGTCATCACACCGCGTTCCCGGGCCAGCTCGCACAACTTCCCGGCCGGCAGCGCCACCCCCGACACATTGGAGACATGACTGAACGCCAGCACCCTGGTCCGGGCGGACAGCGCTTCACGGAACGGTCGGATGAGATCCGCTTCCGATCCCGGATCGGGTGGAGTCGCCACCCGCCTGACCATATACCCGTGCCGGCGGGCGCCCACATCCCAGGCCAGACTGCAGGTCGGGTGGTTCTGATCCCAGATCACCACTTCATCACCGGGGCCGAGCCGGAGCCCGCTGATCACCACGTTGTTCCCCTCGGAGGTGTTCCTGGTGATCACGATCTCTTCCGGATCGGCACCCAGCCAGCCTGCCAGGAGGGCGCGGGCTTCATCGCGCAGGTCGCCGAACTTCCCCCGGTTCGCGTGGGATGGATCGCCATCGACGTCCCGGGTCAGTCCGAACACCGCCTCCTGCACTGTCCACGGCGAAGGACAGAGATTGGCGGCGTTCATGACGATCAGATCCTCCCGGAGCGGGAAGTGATCCTTCACCATCGACCAGTAACGCTCGTCGACCGGGTCGTTTTTGAAGGACTCTCCGAGACCGGTCGGTGGAGATGAGGATAATCCCTCTGATCCGGCGACCATCCCGGCCGGCAGAACTGCCGCTGCAGCCGCACCACCCAGCAGGCGGGAGAGGAACTCCCGTCTCGGCGGATACCAGGCGTCGGAAGGGGCATGGTCGAACGTCACCAGTGGAGCGCTCATGGTTTCACTCTCCTCTGCGGGCGAGCGCGTCACGGACACGCGCCGGGGTCATGGGCAACTGGAACAGGCGCACGCCGACCGCGTCGAAGATCGCGTTGGCCACCAGGGCGCCGATGCTGATGATCGCCGGCTCACCCCCGCCCTGCGGCGTCACCAGGTCGTTCTTCACCAGGATCGTCTCGATCTCCGGAAGCCCGGAGAACCGGGGGATCTCGTAGGTGTCGAAGTTGAGGTCGAGTACCTCTCCACCCCTGAAGCGGATGTCCTCCGTCAGGGTGTAGCCCAGTCCCATGGTGATGCACCCTTCCATCTGCATCTTCGCGCCGTCCGGATTCACGACCACGCCCATGTCCTGCGCGCAGACGATCCGGTTGACCTTGATCGCTCCGGTCCGCTCATCGACCTCCACCTCCGCCATGTGAGCCACGTAGGTGCCGGCGTCCAGCCCGCAGGCCAGTCCCTGGCCCCGGCCGCCGGGAGCGGCTCCCGCCTGCCATCCGAAAGCGTCGGCGACCACTTTCAGCACCCCGATCAGCCGTTCATCGGAGGTGTTCTTCAGACGGAATTCGAGGGGATCGACCTTCAACGCGGCGGCCATGATGTCGATCTGGGATTCCTTGGCGAAGATGTTGGTGTTCGCTCCCGGAGCCCGCCAGGCACCCACGGCGAACGGGTGCGGACTCGCCCCGCCCCCCATCCAGCCTCCATAGGAGGTGATGCTGTTGTGGGGCGCGTCATAATGCTGATCGGCGCCCCTCGTGCCCGCGGCGTAGACGTGGTAATCCCAGAGATGGATCCGGCCGTTCCCATCCACACCCGATTTGATCTTTATCACCGAAGCGGGTCTGAAGGAGTCGTAGAAGAACTCTTCGGCCCGGCTCCAGGCGACCTGCACGGGACGGCCGGTGACCTGCGCCAGCTTTGCCGCTTCGATATTCTGCAGCCCCCCTGTCTTGCCACCGAACCCGCCCCCGACGTAGGGGGTGATGATCCGCACGTCCTCCTCACTGAATCCCAGTGCCCGGGCTACCTGGCTCTGATCCGGGAAAGGCGTCTGGGTAGACGCCCAGACGGTCGCCTTCCCGTTCTCGATCTGTGCCGTCGAGGTGTGCGGCTCCATTGGCGCGTGGGCGACGTAGCCATCGAGATAGGTCTCTTCGAAGAGCATCGATGACTCCTGCTCACCCCGGGCGAGATCCCCCCGGACGTCAGAGGCCCGACCATCGGTATACTCATTCACCAGATGATCGAAGATGCTCTCCTCATCCAGATCCGATTCCGGGCGATCCCAGTCGGCCCGCACCCTCCCCAGCGCCTGTTCGGCCATCTCGGGATCCTCATGCAGTACGGCGATAAGCCCGTCATCTTCCACAACGGTGATCCCGGGCATGGCGGCCGCGGCCGAGGTGTCGACCGTGCGGAGGGTGGCGTCATGGGAGGGCGGACGCACCATCTTCGCGTAGAGCATCCCGGGCAGTCGGATGTCACCGGCAAACTCGGCGCTCCCGGTCACCTTTTCCGTCGCGTCAAGCCGCGTGAACGACTTCCCCATGACGGTGAACTCGGCGACCGACTTCTGGACCGCCTCTTCTCCGAGCACGCGGGTGATCTGCCGTCCCCGGGTGAGTTCAGCGTACGTCACCCGCTTCGACCGATCGGAATCCATGTAGGCCACGCCTTCATGGGCCCGCATCCGGTTCCTGGGCGCCTCGAGGTGTTCGGCGGCCAGGCCGAGAAGGACTTCCCTGGCTTCGGCGGCGGCGGCGCGCAGCGCGGGCCCGAAGAACCGGGTGCTCATCGAACCGAAGGTACCCATATCCCAGGGGCACTGATCGGTGTCACCCATCACCATGTCGATCGCGCCGAACGGCACCTGCAGATCTTCGGCAGCCATCTGCGCCAGGGAGGTCATCACCCCCTGCCCCATCTCGATCTTGCCGCTGAAGATGGTGACCCGGCCATCCTCACCGATCCGCAGGTAGGCGTTGATATCGTCGGGGTAGCTCCGGCCGCCCTGCTCGCCGGCGACGGCCAGGTCACCAAGGGTGACGAAGACGAATATCCCCGCTCCCAGGGTCTTCAGGAAATCACGGCGATCGAAGGGAAAGGCCTCCGACCAGCTGCTCAGTTCAAAATCGACGGGATCGAAATCCCTGGTTGTGTTATCAGTCATGATCCACCTCACATCCGCTTCGAGGCGGCGTCGATGGCCTCGATGATCCGTTTATGGGCCCCGCAGCGGCAGAGGTTCCCCTCCATGCCGTCCACGATCTCCTCCCGGGAGGGATGGGGATTCCCGTTCAGCAGTCCGGCGGCGTTCATGAGCATGCCGGGTGTGCAGTACCCGCACTGGAGCGCGCCCCGCTCGGCGAACTCCTCCTGCAGGGGATGGAGCACCTCGCCCCCGGCCAGGCCCTCGATCGTGACGACCTCCCTGCCTCGCACCGCCCGCAGGGGCAGCGCGCACGATCGTTCGGCCTCACCATCCACCAGGACGGTGCACGATCCGCACAGCCCGATGCCGCAACCGTACTTGGTTCCCGTGAGTTCCAGGTCGGTCCGAAGCACCCACAGGAGGATCCGGTCGCCATCTGTATCGAGGCTGACCGGCTCTCCGTTCAGGGTGAATTCGATGGTCTCTCTCATCACACATCCACCTCGGTTACTGTTTCATCCAATTCGGTTACTGCTTCGTCTGATCTGTCAATCGGAGCAGGTCCTCTTCGGTGTCGATATCGAGCGCCGCGTCGGGAGCCTCGATCGTCAACGCCGCGTCCTCCTGCTGGAGGATGATCAGCTTGGCTCCGGCGTCGCCCTCCAGCGCCCGGACCGATTCGAAGAGAGACGCATCCAGGAGGGCCGGGGTGCCGACGGTCCCGTCATAGGCGCAGGCCACGACCGGCGGCCTGCTCTCCCGGTATTTCTGCCGTAAGGTGTTCAGGATCTCCGCCGTCACGGAGGGCTGGTCGACAGTCATGAACACCACTGCCCGGACGCTGCTCTCCTGACCGGTCGCGACATGGAGACCGGCCCGGATCGAACTGCTGATCCCCTCTTCCCATTCATGGTTCACGGTCACGTGGACCGGCAGGCCGATGAGTTCGTGCGAGAAGCGTTCCGCCCCGGCGCCAAGCACTACGTGGACCGGCGCGCAGTCGGAATCGAGGGCGGTCTCCACCGCCCGGCGCAGCAGGGTTTTGCCTTCGTATCTGAAAAGCTGCTTGGGAGTCTTTGTTCGGGTGGAGCCGCCCGCCGCGAGCACGATCACCGGGATGGTGTCAACACCCGGGATGGCCTCATCGCTCATGAGGAGGGGGCCTCATCTTCGAGATTATCCTCATTGTCGAGTCGTCCATGGATCGAGTCCCTGCCATCACGCAGGAACCCTCCCGACCTGCCATTGAATACTGCCGTTATCTCCGCCGCGATCGAGAGGGCGATCTCTTCGGGTCCTTCCCCCCCGATGTCGAGACCGATCGGAGCGTGGAGTCGTCCCTCGAGATCATCCAGGCGATCGGGAGCCAGGGCAGAAAGAAGGGCGTCCCGGCGCGCGTACGCCCCGATCAGTCCCACGTAGGGCACCCGGGTCCGGGAGAGATATTCGAGGAGAGCCCGATCACGCTGGAACTGGTGGCTAAGCATGACCACCGCTGTCCGGTCATCGATAGTCAGATCATCCATGACATCGGCCGGTTCGGCGTTGATGACGCGGACCGTTTCAGGTACCCGCCGGCGCGCCTCGACGACCGAGCCGGGATCGACCACGGTTGTCTCCCAGCCCAGGTCAGCGGCGAGCACCAGCAGGGCAGTGGTGTCCTGTCCCGCGCCGAAGACCATCAGCTTCAGCGGCGGAGCCAGGTACTCGACCAGCGCCCTGAAACCGGAAGGAGCTTCTCCGAACTCGCGGACCACGGTCTTCCGGGCCTCGAGAACCTGCCTGGCCGTTTCCCCGATGGCTTCCGGGGACATTCCCTCGGGCAGGGGGAGATCGATCGATCCGTCCGAGCGGATGACCCGGCGGTCCCCCACCCCCCAGGGAGCCTCATCACCGGCCTGGAAAACGGTCACCGGGACGAGAGCCTCTTCCTGGAAGGCGATCGACTCGAACCTCCCGACCAGCGTTTCATCGAACGGCTCGACGAGGACCATGATCGTCCCGGGACATCCGATCCCGAGCCCCCAGGCCAGTTCACCCGACTCTGAGAGGTCGTAGGTAACGATTTTCGAATCACCGTCTTCGAGAACTGCCCGGGCGTGCTCGAGAAGGTCCCCCTCGAGACAGCCGCCGCCGATATGCCCGGCCAGCCACCCCTCCTCATCGGCGAGCATGCGCGCCCCGGGACGCCGGCAGGAGGATCCCACCACGTCGACCAGGGTGAGCAGGACCGATCGCCGGCCCTCCCCGGCCAGTTCCTTCCAGTTGGCGATGATAGCACGGAGTTCGTTCATCGCAGGTCGTCGGTCCTGATCGGTATCGAACGCAGCCTCTTGCCCGTGGCGGCGTAGACGGCGTTCACCACCGCCGGCGCCAGCGGCGGGATCGGTGGTTCCCCTACTCCCCCGAGGGGGGAGCCGCCCTTCACGATGTGGGTGTTCACGAGCGGCGCCTCTTCCATGGTGACGAGCGGGAACTCGGCGAAGGTCTCCTGTTCCACCCGGCCGTTCCGGAGGGTGATCTCACCGTGGAGTACGGTCTGCAGGGCGAGGACGACTCCTCCCTCCACCTGTGCCGCGACCGAATCGGGATTCACCACCCAGCCGGAGTCGATGGCGCTCTCGATCCGGTGCACCTTCACCCGGTGACGGGAGTCCACCGAAACTTCGGCGGCATGGGCTACCCGCCCCCCGAAGCAGAACCCGCAGGCGATACCGATCCCGGTGCCCTCCGGTGTCTCGCGACTCCAGCCGATAGCCTCTGCCGCGACCCTGAGGACCTCCTGCATCCTCGGATCATCCTTCAGCAGTTCCATCCGGAACTCGAAGGGATCACGTCCCAGTTCGGCGGCGACCTCATCTATGAACCCTTCGGTGGCGAACCAGCCCTGGGCGGCGTACACCGACCGCCAGGCGCCGACCGGGATCGGCGTGTTCGACATCTTCCATTCGATCAGCGAACTCGGCCAGTCGTAGCTGAGGCTCCTGGCTCCCGCCAGGGCGCTGTTGTCGACCCGGTCCGTCCTCGACGACATGGAATGGGCCACGACTTTGTGCCGCCAGACGGTGAAGTTCCCCGCCGCGTCGAAACCCGCTTCCAGGTGGTGGCGGCTGATCGGCCGGTAGAACCCGTGCTGGGTGTCCTCGACCCGGGTCCAGAAAACCTGGACGGGACCGCCGATCGACCGCGAGATCTGCACCGCGTCGGAGACGTAATCGGCCTGCAGGCGGCGCCCGAAAGCACCCCCGCTGAACAGGGTATGGATCCTGACCTGTTCACGGGGCATGTCGAGCACGCGCGCGGCGGTGTTCTGGCAGGTCTGGGCCGCCTGCGTCGGGACCCATACATCCACGGAATCCTTATGGACATGCGCAGTAGCGACCATCGGTTCCATCGGCGAGTGGGAGACGTAGGCGCATTCGTAGACGGCCTCTATTCTTTTTGCCGCGCCGTCGAGCATCGCCCGGGGATCATCCCCGGTCCTCTCCGCCTCCATCGGTTCCTCGGTGGCGGCCTGCGCGAGCTGGTCATGGATCTGTTCAGAGGAGAGCCCGGCGTTCGGGCCTTCATCCCAGTCGATGACGAGGGCGTCCATACCCTTCATCGCCGCCCAGGAGGAGCCGGCGACGACCGCGACCCCCTCGGAGAATTCCACCACCTGTTCCACGCCGTTCACCCGCAGGGTCTCGGTGTCGTCGAAGCCCCTCAGCTGACCGCCGAACACCGGGCAGCGCCTGATGGTGGCGAACTTCATGTCGGGCACCCGGAAGTCGAATCCGAACACGGCGCTTCCATCCACCTTCGAGGGGATGTCGAGCCGGGGGATCGGCCGGTCGATGTAGCGGAACTCGGACGGGTCCTTGCGGACCACTTCCTCCGGAACCGGCAGTCGCGCAGCATCCTCGACCAGTTCACCGTATCCCAGCTTCTCTCCGGTCGTTCCCCGGTGGACCGCGTGTCCTTCGGCGCGACAGGTCTCCACCGGCACTCCCCAGCGGGCCGCGGCCGCGGCCACGAGCATCTGGCGCGCGGTAGCGCCGGCGTCCCCCATCGGTCCCCAGAACTGCCGGATGCTGGTGGAGCCCCCGGCCGTCATGCTCCCCCATACCGCGCGCGGGCCCGCCAGGGCCTGGATCAGTTCGATGCGATCCCAATCGGCTTCCAGTTCGTCAGCCAGGATCATCGTCAGTCCGGTACGGGAACCCTGCCCCATCTCGGGTCTCGGCATCCAGATAGTGACCTTGCCGTCGGTATCGATGGCCACGAAGACGTTCGGTTTCAGCTCGACGGCTGCCCCGGCGGCTTCAGCATCATCCGGGAGATCTTCATGAAGTCGCGGCGGTCTACTCTGACGACCCTAGACATCGTTCATCTCCTTTGCGGCGCGGTGGATCGCTTCCCGTATCCGCTGGTAGGTCCCGCAGCGGCAGAGGAAGTCATTCATGGCGACGTCGATATCCTCATCGCTCGGATCGGGATTGCTCTCGAGCAGTATCCAGGCCCGCTGGAGTGGATGACTCCGGTCGGAGGAGAGTCCCTCGATGGTCATGACCTCGGCGCCATCGACGGCACTCACCGGCACGACGCACGACCGTTCGAGCGAACCGTTCACGATCACCGCGCACGAACCGCAGATACCGACGCCGCAGGAGTACTTGGTCCCGGTCAGACCGAGATCGTCCCTCAGTACCCAGAGCAGAGGCGTGTCGGCGTCCACGTCGACCGTGTGACGCGTTCCGTTCACCGTGAGAGTGTAGACAGGCATGGATGGGTCTCCCTGAAGTGTGTTGCTAGTGCCCTGTCACGTGACATGACACCAAGCTGTTCCGGTGCTTCGAATTCGCGGGGAGTATACCGGAGAACCTTCCTTTCTGCACCTTGTTCGCTTCGAACAGGGTCGATATGATGGCCCCATGTATACTGACTCACATCGTTTGAGCGAGGGCGTCTCCGATCTGAAGCGCTCGGTGATGCGCGACCTTCTCTGCCTGGCTGTCGATCCCGAAATCATCTCCATGGCCGGCGGTCTTCCTGCCAACGATGTCCTGCCGGTCGACACCATCCGGGAGTGCCTCGACGCGGTCCTGACCCGCGACGGACCGAAGACACTCCAGTACAGCCCCCAGTGGCGACCACTCCAGGAATGGATCGCCGCCCACATGAACGAACGGGGCGTCAGGTGTTCCCCGGAAGAAGTATTCATCACCAACGGCGCCCAGCAGGGACTGGCCATCGTCTCCCGGCTCTTCCTCGACCGGGGCGAACCGGTCGTTCTGGAGAGCCTGACCTTCACCGGGGTCCAGCAGGTCACCTCGGGACGCGGAGCGAAGGTGGTCTCCTTCACGATCGATCCGGTGGACGGCCACGACATCGACGGCTTTGAAGCCGCTATCACCTCCTCCCCGTCTCCGCGACTCGCCGTGGTGATCCCGAACTTCCACAATCCCCTGGGGATCAGTCTGTCGATCGACGACCGGCAGAGAGTGGCGGCCCTCTGCGCCGAACATGCTATTCCTCTCATAGAAGACGATCCCTATTCGCTTCTCCGTTTCGAAGGGGAACTCGATCCCCCGATCCGGTCGTTCGATGAGGCGGGCAGGGTTTTCTACCTCGGATCCTTCTCGAAACTGCTGGCCCCCGCCCTGCGGCTCGGCTGGATCGTGGCGCCCGTCGATCTCGCTCCGACCGTCACGGTGCTCAGGGAATCGTTCGATCTCGAATCCTCCACCCTGACCCAGCGGATGGTCATGGAATTCATCGACCGGGGACTGCTGCCGGCTCATCTGGAGAGGAGCAGGGACGCCTACCGGGAGCGCGGTACTGCGATGCTCAGGGCGCTCGATTCCCATCTCGGTGACATAGCCCGCTGGAGCCGGCCGGAGGGAGGGATCTTCACCTGGGTCGAACTGCCGGAGAGCGTCGACACTACCGAGATCTTCACCGAGGCGGTCGAGCAGAAGGTCGCCTACATCCCGGGCGCGGTCTTCTCCACTACCGGTGGACATCACAACACCATGCGTCTCTCATACGCCAACCTCACTCCGGAACTGATCGATGAGGGAGTGGAACGACTCGCGGGGGTCGTCCGCCCGCATGTGACGTGAGGAGA
>JALGWK010000387.1 GCA_025774205.1 bacterium | reverse complement strand
GGCAGTCCCGGACGAACTCCAGCGGGCCCTGGGTGAACACGCCGGCCGGATCACCGGTCTGACGGAACTGATGGCCCAGCCCGAATCGGCCGTCTGGCCCGCCCTGGACGTGACGCCGCGACTGGCCAGCAGGCTGGGCGATCTCTCCCGATCGATAGATGGAGCCAACGCCGCTCCCACGGCCGGCCAGTACAGGTATTTCGATCACCTCCAGAATGAATTCATCGAGGTTCTGACCGGGGTAAACAGATACCTTTCTGAGGAGGCAGAGAAATTGAACATCATTTTCAAACGGCATGGTATTCCGGCAATCCTGCTGCCGGGGGCGATAGAAATCAACAGCAGGAACTGAGGAAGGGTCATTCAGGTGTCCAGGAATTATGAAAAGATCGATGTGATCGTTCTGCCCGACCATCGGGATGTCGCGAAGGCTGTTGCCGACCGCATTACCGAGCTGATCGGTCAAAAGAACCTGAAGGATGAATCGACTGTCCTCGGACTGGCGACCGGATCCACACCTCTCGGCGTCTACCGGGAACTGATTCATCGCCATCGCGAGGAGGATCTCGATTTTTCCCGGGTTATCACGTTCAACCTGGATGAGTACTACCCGATGGATCCCGGCAGTATCCACAGTTATCACCGTTTCATGCACGAGAACTTCTTTGATCACATCAACATCCAGAAGGAGAATATCCATCTTCCCCGGGGTGACGTTTCGGAATCGAAGATCGAAGAATACTGCCGGCAGTATGAGGAAATGATCATCGCTACCGGAGGTATCGACCTGCAGATCCTCGGAATCGGCAGAACAGGGCACATCGGATTCAACGAGCCCGGCTCGGAGCGGGACTCCCGGACCGGACTTGTCTACCTCGATACCATCACCAGGAAGGATGCAGCCTCGGATTTCTTTGGAGAGGACAACGTCCCGCTGCAGGCGATAACGATGGGTGTGGCCACCATCATGGAGGCGAGGGAGATAGCCTTGGTCGTGCTGGGGGAGCGCAAAGCGCAGGTGATCCGGAAGGCGATCGAAGGAGAGGTGGATCCCCGGGTCGTTGCCAGCTACCTGCAGGACCATCCGAACGTGACCATCTATCTCGATCCGCCAACAGCGGCTGAATTGACCCGATACAAGGCCCCCTGGCTGATGGGAGCAGTCGAGTGGGATCCCCAGCTGGAACTGGAAGCCGTGATGTGGCTGAGTGAGCAGACCGGCAAGTCGGTTCTTCGCCTGGAAATCGACGATTACCGGGAACACCATCTCAGTTCACTCATGGCGAGTTGGGGCAGCGCGGCGCCGTTGAATGGCGAGGCATTCAACACCCTTATCTCGAAGATCAGTGGAAAGAGCAAACTGCCGACGGACAAACGCATACTGATCTTCTCCCCCCACCCGGATGATGACGTCATCGCGATGGGAGGGATCCTCAACAAACTCCAGCAGAACGGCAATGAGATCGTGGTGGCATACCAGACCTCGGGGAATATCGCGGTATTCGATCATGAAGTGCGCCGATATCTCGATTTCATGGCGAGAGTTGACAGCATTATCAATCCTGACCAGCAATGTTATTCCACTGAGGTTATCGATCTGGTGGAATCATTCCTGGCCTCGAAACAACCGGGAGAGATAGATATTCCGGAGGTACTGGCGCTGAAGAAGGCCATCCGTGAATCGGAGGCAGTGGCGGCGATCGAGACTCTCGGTTTGAAACCCGAACAGGCACGGTTCCTTGACCTTCCATTCTACCAGACGGGCAAGGTCAGGAAGGACCCCATCGACGAGGAGGATGTGAAGATCGTCCTCGATCTGCTTGAGGAATTCAGACCGGTGATGATATTTGCCGCCGGTGACATGTCTGATCCTCACGGAACCCACCGAATGTGCCTGGAAGCGATAGAGGCGGCACTGGCAGAGTACAGTGGGCCCTCACCCGAAGTCTGGAAATACCGGGGCGCGTGGGATGAATGGCCTGTCAGCCGGGCGGACGTCCTGATCCCCCTTTCGGAGGAGGAACTGCGCCTGAAGATCCAGGCGATCTTCAAACATGAATCACAGAAGGACAAGGCCCCCTTCCCGGGTCCCGACGAGACTGAATTCTGGCAACGGGTGGAGGACCGGAACATGGGCCTGGCGCTGGTGCTTGAACGACTGGGGTTGCCGGCGTATTACGCGATAGAGACGTATGTAGTCGAAAGGGATGGAGAGAGGGTTGAGAATCCGGTCAGGCCGACAAGTGCCCTG
>JALGWK010000386.1 GCA_025774205.1 bacterium | reverse complement strand
TGGCGAGATCGAAGGTCTCCTCAGGGATATCAACCGTGGTGCTGTCGAGGACCCCCATGATCGACTCCAGGACCAGGTCTGTCATCGCAGCCACAATCGAAATCGAGTCGGTGGCGGCAAGGGTTGCCAGTTCAGTACCGCTGCCGTTCGAATGCACATTGATCGTCAGGTCCATGGTCTGGTTCCCAAGACCATCATTACCAGGAGTGAGTGTATGGTTTGAAAGATCCTGAAAATCACTCACCTGTGACTGCTTTGGTGTATCGAGAAGAAAAGCAACCGGACTTCCGAACTCATCGGTGAGATTCGGCATCTCGATCGACAGATCGAATGGGATCTCGAACTGGTTGTCCAGACTCAGTGTGAAGGTGCCGCTCGCCAATGTTGCGGCCGTGATGACAGCATCGTTCGGCAGAGTAACAGTGTCGGAAAAGTCGAAGTCGATCTCCCCGACGATGGCCGTTGCTGATGACACGGTCATCTGGCCGATCGAGACCTGGATGTCGATGCTCTCGGTGCCGTCGATAAAGATATTATTGCCCGGCGAAGTAGTGCCGTAGATCTCAACTCTCAAATCGTTGCCCAACGATTTACCTGCAAGGGAGGGGAACACCTCCCTCATCTCCTGACCTATCGATCCGGAAGATGTAACATCGATATCAAGTATTTCCAGATTTCCAGCCCCTGTATCGAGCAGCTTCACACCCAGGGAAGTAAAGGTGAGTTTTGTAGCATTGGTGACTTGAACCGTCATCGTTCCCGACTCGATCGTGACCTGAGAAAAGCCGCTGAAAGAAGGAAAATCAGCAGTAGTATTCACTGGAACGCTGAATCCGGGAATGAATGGGACTGAAACCCCGGATACTCCCACAAGTGGCGGGTACAGTGTTGTCAGTTGGATCGATGTGGGCTGCGGGTCGATCGCCGGCACGGTGAAATTGCCCATCGATGCGGAAACCGACTGGTTAAGCCCGCCTATGGAGATCTCACTCCCGATCTCGATCGGATCCACCGAGGCGTCGAATTCGATGAAAAAGAGACTATCGCTGCCGAAGGCGGCGAAGTCCTCATCGTTGAACAGATCGATGAGGTCGATCCATTCATCCAGCAGGGGGATGTTGTATTCCACTTCCCACGAAGGGGCTTCCGGCTCGGTGACATCACAACCCACCCCGAGAGTGAGCATGATCGCGACGATCAAGGTGACCCGACCCAGTTCCGGACCAGTACCGGAAGAGTTCTTCCCGAACATAGACATTCCTCGATTCAAGATCCCAGGGATTTTGACCCGGAACCGCACAGGGATGGCGGCTGGCCAACCCTTATAAGAAAAGACACAGGGTCTGACGAAGCAACATCCGTCGGTTTATTCGCAGGAGCCCCTGATAAATGCGATCCGGAGCCGGATTCTGGCTCAGGTTCCCTCCTGCCAGGAGCGCAGGTACTTCTCCTGTTCAGGAGTGAGTGTATCTATACCGATATTCATTGCATCCAGTTTCAGTCTGGAAACCCATTCATCGATCTCAGCCGGAACGCCATGAACCTGTATTCCGAGGTCGGTCTGCTTGAGCGCCCACTCACAGCAGAGGGCCTGCGCCGCGAAGGACATGTCCATAACTGCGGCCGGGTGTCCTTCGGCTGCAGCGAGATTGATCAGCCGCCCCTGCGCGAGTACGTTGATCCGCCTGCCATCGGGGAGGAGATAGGCATCCACATGATTCCGGATACCCTCTTCAGCGCTTGCGGCCATCTCCTGGAGACCTATCAGGTCGATCTCGACGTCGAAATGGCCTGAATTCGCCACAAGTGCGCCATCCTTCATGAGGTTGAAGTGTTCAGGCCGGATCACCGAGGTGTCACCGGTGAGTGTCACGAACAGATCACCGACAGCAGCGGCCTCACTCATCGGCATGACCGCGAATCCGTCCATCGCCGCTTCAAGGGCTTTGACCGGATCCACTTCGGTGACTATCACTCTGGCTCCCTGTCCACGAAGGCGGGTCGCCACACCCCGACCGCACCAGCCGTAACCGGCTACAACGCACGTGCTTCCTGCCAGCAGGATGTCAGTCGCACGGATGACACCATCGACCGTTGACTGACCCGTTCCATAGCGGTTGTCGAAGAGGTGCTTGGTAAGGGCATCGTTGACCGCGACGACCGGAATCTTCAACGCACCATCGGCCGCCATGGCCCGCAGTCTGATCACGCCAGTGGTCGTCTCCTCCATGGAGCAGCGGACACTCTCGAGTCCGTCGGC
>JALGWK010000385.1 GCA_025774205.1 bacterium | reverse complement strand
CGCAGGCGCAGACCGGATTCGGGGTGCGCGCCGGACAGATCTCGATCAGCAGTAAGGATGACGTGGTCACGATGGACGCCTCGACCGCCTTCGGCGTTCACGTCGGCCTCGGATTTCTCCCGATCGTCGACTTCATGCTCGGAGTCGAGTACCTGAGCGGGACGGCCGACTACGACTACGGTGGAGTTCTGGACCTCGATAACCAGGACTTCAAGAACCTCGGCATATTCGTTGATATCCGCAAAACCTTCGGTCTGGTGCCGATGTTCCCGGTCAAGCTGGTGGTCGGCGGCGGTCTGGATTACAATCTCCTGACCTATCTTGACGAGGATACCGTCCAGGATTACGTAGATGGAGGTTTGAGTGGCGATCCCGATCTGGTCGATTTTGCAAGGTCGGGCATGCACTACATGTTCGGTCTCGAGATCAAGCTCCCGATCCTGCCCTTCACGGTGAATACCGAGTACCGCCTGCAGACGATCAACCTGGGCGACGACAAAAAGATCAATAACAACGGGATAACCCTGCTGATCACGTTCGGGTTCTAGTGTTTGTTGCGTGACAGGGCACTGACAGGATAACGATACAGGATATGACCGACCGGCTGGCCGCCCCCGTGCAGTATGTGAAGGGAGTCGGCCCTGCCCGGGCAGAGGCGCTCGAGAGCACGGGTATCAGGAGCGTGGAGGATCTTCTCTTCCACGCTCCTCGCCGTTATGTCGACCGGCGGCACTGCGCCCCGATCTCCGGATTGGGGGAGGGGGAACAGGTCACGGTACTGGGCGAGGTGCTCGCCGCCGGTATGGCCCGGGGGCGCAGGTCGAGATTCCTGGCCAGGGTGAGCGACGGCACCGGCGTCCTCGAATGTGTCTGGTTTCGTGGCCTCCCGTACGTGAAGAACGCCCTCCGGGTCGGTGATCTTGTCGTCCTTTCCGGCAAAGTCGGACTCTACCGGGGCGGCCGGCAGTTCGCTCACCCCGAGTTCGAAGTAATCGGATCGGTTGAGGATCTGGCCGGTACGGATGAAGTCCTGGAGGACGCGCTGCATGCCGGCGGTTTGATCCCGATCTATCCTCTTACCGCCGAACTGAGGAACGTGGGACTTGCCAGTCGGGGCCTGAGACGGGTGATGCGGAACGCGCTCGACTCCCTCGAGGAGGGAGTGGATGACCCTCTGACGGAGGAATTGCGCGACCGGCGCGGACTCCTCGGTCTTGAAGAGGCCCTGGAAGGTCTGCATTTTCCCCGCTCGGAAGAGGAGGCCTCAGCCGCCCGCAGGCGACTGGCGTACGAGGAGTTCTTCTTCCTGGAACTCCTGCTGGCCGATCGGAGCCGAACGGCACAGCGACGCCCCGGAACCACCTTCACAACCTGGGGCCCACTCGTCAGAGATTACCTCGAAGGTCTCGGATTCACCCTGACCCGGGCTCAGCAGCGGGTCGTGGCCGAGGTCTTTGAGGACATGGGCAGTCCCTGGCCGATGAACCGTCTCCTGCAGGGTGACGTCGGCTGCGGGAAGACGGTCGTGGCGGCGTGTGTCCTGCTGACCGCCGTCGCTAACGGCATGCAGGCCGCCATCATGGCTCCGACCGAGATCCTGGCCGACCAGCACGGTCGGCGCCTGAGGGAGGAGTTCGCGCGCCTCGATGTGCCGGTCCATTTCCTCAGCTCCCGTCTGAACCGCGACGCGCGGGAACAGGTTCTCGATTCCCTCAGGTCGGGAGAACCGTCGGTCGTGGCAGGAACCCATGCCCTCATCCAGGAGGATGTCGGTTTCAGCGCGCTTGGCGCGATCGTGGTCGATGAACAGCACCGGTTCGGGGTACTGCAGCGGGGCGCCCTGCAGGCCAAGGGGAACGATCCCGACGTGCTGGTGATGACAGCTACCCCCATACCGAGAACCCTGGCCATGACGCTCTACGGCGATCTTGCCACCAGCGTGATCGACGAGATGCCGCCCGGACGACAGCCGGTGGAGACCTGGCGAGTCCCCTTGAGGAAGAAGGAAAAGGTCATCGATCGGATCGGTGAGACGCTGGCCACTGGTGAACAGGTATACTGGGTATTCCCCCTGGTCGAGGAGACCGAGAAAAGCGATCTGGCGGCCGCCGTCGAGTCGTATGAATGGCTCCGCGCCGGCCCCCTGGAGGGATTCCGTCTGGGACTCGTCCACGGACGGATGGATCCGGAGGAGAAGGACGAGGTGATGGGACGTTTCCGGAACGGGATGGTGGATCTGCTGGTCAGCACCACCGTCATC
>JALGWK010000384.1 GCA_025774205.1 bacterium | reverse complement strand
GAAGTGGTAGAGCGGATCGCAACAGAGGCTGTTGTTCACAGACATCACCACGCCGACACCGGCGTCAGCTCTCGATATCTCCTCCATGGCCAGCACGTACGCCAGATTCCCGGTTCCGGCGCCACCGTACTCCTCCGGAATGGCGATACCCATGAACCCGAGTTCGCCCATGCTCTTGATGATGTCGGCAGGGAACTCCGCTTTCTCATCCCGCTCTCCTGCCCCCGGCTTGATCTCGTTCTGCGCGGCCCCCGGCTTGATCTCGTTCTGCGCGAAGTCACGGGCGGCCTGCTGGATGAATTCCAGTTCCTCACTCAGTCCAAAGTCCACGATGCTCTCCTAGGTGGTGTAGTCGAAGAATCCCATTCCCGTTTTCCGGCCGAGATGACCGGCGGCCACCATCTTCCGCAGCAACGGACAGGGCCGGTACTTCGGATCGCCGAGTTCATTGTGCAGCACTTCCATGATGTCGAGACAGACATCGAGACCGATGAAATCCGCCAGGGCAAGCGGACCCATCGGGTGCGCCATGCCCAGTTTCATGACCGTATCGATCGCCTCCGCCTCGGCCACCCCCTCCATGAGGGTGTAAACTGCTTCGTTGATCATCGGCATCAGTACCCGATTGGACACGAAACCGGGATAATCGTTGACCTCCACCGGTGTCTTGCCGAGGGAGGCGGCCTCCTCCATCACGGTCCTGGTGGTTTCATCATCGGTCTGGTGCCCGCGGATGACCTCGACCAGTTTCATCATCGGCACCGGATTGAAGAAATGCATGCCGATGAAGCGGTTCGGCGCGCTGGTAAGGGCCGCCAGCCGCGTGATGCTGATGCTCGAGGTGTTGCTCGCGAGGATCGCCCCCTCACCGGCATGGGCATCGATCTCTCCCCAGGCCTCCGACTTCACGTCGAAGCGTTCGAGGATGGCTTCGATGATCAGGTCCGCGCCGCCGACATCCTCGATCGAGAGTGAAGGAGTGATTCGTCCGAGGGCAGCGTCGGCCGCTTCCTGGTCAATGATCTCCTTGCTCACCTGTCGCCCGAGGTTCTTCTCGATGGTTGCGAGGGCACGGTCGAGGTACTCCTGCGAAATATCAATCATGCGCGATACCGTTACCCATGGTACCGGCGCCGATTACCGCGTACTGCTCGATAGCCATGTGGATCCTCTTTCTTCCTGCTTCCTGGTGATCAGCCTTCGATTTCAACTGCCAGCGCCACTGCCCCGCCACCGCCGAGACAGAGCGATACCAGACCGGTCTTCAGGCCCCGATCCTTCAAAGCGTGGATGAGGGTGGTGAGCACCCTGGCCCCGCTGGCTCCGATGGGATGCCCCAGCGCGATCGAACCGCCATGGACGTTGACCCGCTCCCAGTCCCAGCCCAGTTCCCTGCCGTCGGCCAGCGCCTGGGCGGCAAATGCTTCGTTGGCTTCGATGAGGTCGAAGTCGCCGATCGAGGTTCCCATCTGCTCCATGATCCTGCGGATGGCGCTGATCGGAGCGAAGAAGATGTCCTTCGGCTCGACCGCGGCCTGCGCGTAACCGGTGATCCGGGCCATGACCGATGCGCCGGCTTCCTCCGCGGCCGCCCTGGAAGTCACCACCAGCGCGCTGGCGCCGTCGTTGATGCCGGAAGCGTTCCCCGCGGTGATGATGCCGTCTTTCGTGAAGGCCGGACGCAGTCGCCCGAGTGATTCCGCGGTCGTGTCAGGCCGGATGAACTCATCCTCGGTAACGACGACTGGATCGCCTTTCCTCTGGGGGATCTCGACCGGGACGATCTCGGCCGCGAACTTGCCGGCGGCATGAGCCTCACCGGCTTTCCTCTGGCTGTCGGCGGAGAAGGCGTCGAGTTCTTCCCGGGTCAGGGTGGCCTTCTCGGCCGTATACTCCGCCAGTTCACCCATGTGACAGTCATTGAAGGCGCACCACAGGCCGTCGTGGATCATCATGTCGGTCACCTCGGCATTGCCGATCCGCAGGCCTGATCGGGCGGTCTTCAGCAGATAGGGCGCATTGCTCATACTCTCCTGGCCCCCGGCGACGAAAACGGATCCATCACCGGCCCTGATCATGCTCGAGACCAGCATCACCGACTTGAGTCCCGAACCGCAGACCTTGTTGATCGTGGTGGCCGGAACACCGACGGGAAGTCCGGCCCCGAGGGCGGCCTGTCGCGCCGGTGCCTGACCGACACCCCCCTGGAGGACCTGTCCCATGATCACCTCATCAACGGAACTGCCGTCTACACCAGCCCGCTGAAGGGCTTCCCGGATGACGATCGCTCCCAGTTGCGGTGCCGTGAGATTCTTCAGTGATTTCTGAAAGCTCCCGATCGGTGTGCGGACGGCGCTCAGAATGACCGGATCAGCGAAGTCTGAACTCATGCCTCTCTCTCTTCCTCTCTCGTGTTACGGATCAGTCGTTCGCATTCCCCGAAGAACTGCTCGAGTCCACGGTATGGGTTTCTTCAAGCTGGTAAGCCCCCGCAGAGCCGCTCCTGATCCTGGCCCAGCGGATCCGGGGGGCGTGATAGAAGGACAGATAGGCGCCTGCAGCTACCGCCTGCGCCAGCAGTGACGCCTTGACGAGGCTCGTGACAGCCGGTTCATGATCAACTCCCTCCGCCACCTCACTGCGGACATGCGACGTAGTGGGGACCAGGTCTCCGGTGAGCAGGAACTTCGCCTCTGTTCCAGCCAGATTGCCTGATGTCCCGGGGTGTGTCCGCCGGTAGCTACGATCCTGATACCCGGGAACGGCTGGCTGTCACCCTCCAGGACGACACATCGTCCTTCCCGCTCATAAACCTGGGCCACATATGACGCGACATAGGATGAGGTTCTGAGATCGGGCTGCCGGGCCGCTTCCAGCTCGGCCCGCTGGAGGTAGAGCTTCGCCTGGGGGAAGGCCGGCTCCAGGTTGTCGGGGTCGTCGATGAGGTTGTCGGAGAGTCCGCTCTCCGCCTCGGAGCCGGCTGTTATCTGCACGGCCCCGGCGATGTGGTCGAAGTGAAGATGGGTCGCGATGATGGCGACTACATCGGAAGGAGAGAACCCTGTCCCGGAGAGGATCTCCGCGGGCGGTCGCGCTCCCCGGATGTCATACCTGTCTATGGTTCGGGCACCCCAGCCGGTGCCGATCCCCGGATCGATGATCACGACCCCCTCTGCCGTGGTTACCACTGCCGGCGCCAGCGCAAGCAGGACCCGATTGTCGTCGTCAGGGCGGTTCAGTTTTTCCCAGAAAATACGGGGAAAGACGCCGTAGAGGGCGGCTCCGTCCAGCCGGAACGAACCACCATCAACGATGGTGAGCTGCGGACCGCCAAGGTCGATCATGGAAGGTATGCCCGTCATTGTCCGTTCAGGATCTCCCGCGAAATCACCAGCAGCTGGATCTCGCTGGTGCCCTCTCCGATAGTCGTAAGCTTGGCATCCCGCCACATCCGTTCGACGGGGTATTCCTTCGTGTAGCCGTAACCGCCATGCAGCTGGATCGCTTTGGTGGACACCCACTGCGCTGTCTCACTGGCGTAGTACTTGGCCATCGCCGAGTCGGCGATGATGTTCTCACCGGCATCCTTCCTGACGGCGGCATCGTAGACAAGGTGTCGGGCCGCTTTGATCCTGGTAGCCATCTCCGCCAGCATGAAAGCGACCGCCTGGAACTTCGAGATGGGACGTCCGAACTGTTCACGCTCCTGCGTGAAGCGCAGAGCTTCCTCGTACGCACCCTGGGCCAGTCCGAGCGCCATGGCACCGATGCTGATCCGTCCCCCGTCGAGGATGGTCAGAAACTGCTTGAATCCCAGGCCCGGTTCACCGAGCAGGTCTTCGGCCGGTATCCGTACATCCTCGAAGACAACCTCACAGGTCGTGGAGCCCCGAACCCCGAGTTTCCCCATGATCGGATTGACAGTAACCCCGTCGACGGCGGGATCCACGATGAAGGAGCTGATATCACGGGTTCCCTCCACCTCCCCCCCGGTACGGGCTGTGAAGATCAGGGTCCGTGATTGGAGAGCGTTGGTGATCCACATCTTCGCGCCGTTGACCACCCACTCGTCTCCATCGAGCCTGGCGGTAGTCTTCGTGGCGCCGGCATCGGAACCGGCATCGGCTTCGGAGAGACCGTACGACCCGACTACGTCGCCGGAGGCCAGCGGCGGCAGGTATTTCTCTTTCTGTGAGGGATTGCCGAACAGATGGATGGGCTGGCAGGCAAGGGAGATGTGAGCGGCCACGATCAGGGCTGTTGAACCGCACACCCGGGCGAGCTCTTCAATGGTCACTGCGTAACAGAGGGTGTCCATACCGCTGCCACCCTCTTCCTCCGGGATGGTGATGCCGAGCAGGCCCAGCTCACGCATCTTGTCGATACTCTCCTGCGGAAACCTCTCCTCTCGATCGATCTCGGCCGCGATCGGCCGCAGTTCGTTCTCCGCGAACCCGCGGACCATCTCTCGGACCATCTGAGCTTCGTCAGTAAGATGCACGATGTGTACCTCAATCAGGAGTAATGCGGGAGGGCTTACGTAATCTACCTGTCACGTCCTCATGAATCAAGGAATGGCCGGTCGCAGGTCCTTTAATCTCATCTGGGGTTTCCTGACTCCTCTGAATTCGTTCTCCTCGAACGCGAAGACCAGGTCAATCGATCCGTCCGCAAGGTCATTGATCCGGTCGCCCATGTTGAAACCGATGACTTCCGTCCCGTTTCCCTCCCCGCCGCTGACCGTGAATTTGAGATGCGCGCCATCCCCGCCGACCCGGCCGGGTGTTCCGAGCACACGAGCCTTCCGGAGCAGCAGGTTCGGTCGCCGGTTCCCGGCGCCGAACGGCTCGAGCAGTTTCAATTCATTGAGAAAGGAAGTCGTCAGGCTCGAGCAGTTTCAATTCATTGAGAAAGGAAGTCGTCAGATCGGTGCTGGTTACTTCACAATCGACTTCTATAAAAGGCTCCAACTCACACTGAGATAACTTGTTGCGGGCAATTTCCTCGAACGCTTCGGTGAAGTGAATAAAATTCTCGCGGCTGACGCAGAGACCGGCTGCACGCGGATGTCCGCCGAATTCCTCCAGGTGCTCACCACACTCCAGGAGCGCGTTGTACAGATCGAACCCTGCTATGCTCCTCGCGCTTCCACGCCCTTCGTCTCCATCCATGGCCACCAGTACGGTCGGGAGATGGTAGAGTTCAACCAGGCGGCTGGCCACGATACCGATCACCCCGGGATGCCAGTCTTCGGCGCAGAGTACCAGTGAGTGGCGCTCTTCGAGTCCGCCCGAGGAGTCGACCTGCTCCCGGGCACTCTTCAGGGTGTCGCGATCGGCAACCCGACGGTCCCGGTTATACACATCCAGCCGCATTGCCAGATCGGCGCCTTCATCAGCATCATCGGTGAGCAGCAGGTCGAAAGCGTCACGGGCATCGCCCATTCTCCCGGCGGCGTTTATCCGCGGGGCAATCGTAAAGACAGCCTCCGTGGCGCTCACCTGATGCCCTTTCAATCCGGCCCGGTCGATGAGCGCTTTCAGTCCGGGCCAACGGGTTCGGGCCAGCTGCGGGAGACCGTACTTCACGAATACGCGGTTTTCACCGGTCAAC
>JALGWK010000383.1 GCA_025774205.1 bacterium | reverse complement strand
TCCGAACATGATCCAGCGATCTCTTCGAACGGCCTTCATGATCCTCTCATCGGCGAAGAAGATGTAACCGATGATGAAGAAGAGGAGTGAGTAGACGAAATCGAGCCAGCCATGTTGACCGGGGAAGAATGGCTGGATCAGTATCCTCGACAATGTCAGGGGAATGATGAACAGGAGCAGCCCGCCGCGTTTCTCAATCAGACCGCCCAGCCAGGAAATGAACCGTTTTCCCGATTCCTTTCTGAACCAGGTGAAGACGGGTACTGCCAGAAGACAATAGAGGAACAGAAAGGCCAGGAACCAGAGATGCATTCCCCACCGCCCGAATACGAGTGGAGAGAACAGACTTTCTGATACGGTCCTTGAGAGCATTTCGGGCATGAAACTCAGGAAAGATCCTTCGAAGGTCCCGTGATGCAGAGCCTCGAGATACTTCTGGCGTGATGCAGAGCCTCGAGATACTTCTGGAGAGGATCATATTGCTGATGCCAGGCATACATGTAATATCGACCCTCGATAATCACCTGAGGCTGTGAAGTCAGTCTGAACACATTCCCGATTTCTACAGATACTGCAAGTAACCGGTCGACAGTTCATGGATGCAGTTGGTGATCAGAAGAGGTGAGTGACAGATAAGGAACCCGCAGTTTCACACCAGGCTCGGCATACAGGCCGATCCGGCCCGACAGCGTCTTAGACGGCTTTGAGATACTCCTGCAGCGTGGTTCCCGTGTAGACTCCCATCGTTATCTGCCATGTCGGAATCGAAGCCAAAAGAGGATCCATGTCGATCATATTCGGTTGCAGATTCTGAATTGAGTCTGTCCGGGGGGGAAGTGCTGTTCATGACCGATATCTCAAGCAGTCAGAGTCTACCTCGACGTACACGCCGCTATTCGACAGGAATGTCGACTACGGCGGCCCTGGTCTTTGTACTCATGGCCGGGTGTGCAGGGGGGGGCGCCGATCCGGCTGTTCAGGCTGTGGCCGATCGCGTTTCTCAGATCCACTACCAGACGTATCAATTGGCCCTGGAGAACATGGGGCTCGGGCTGTACGGCGGGGCCGACTATGACATGGGCTATCGAAACCGCGATGGTTGGGAGGGCCCCGGCTCGCTCGGTAATCAGGAAGCCCGCTTGTATCTGCAGGACGCGTTTGCGGCCATGGGCCTGAGCGTCTCGGTGCAGGGAAGCTACCTGAACGTGGTCGGTGAACTGACCGGTACAACGACTCCTGAAAAGATCTACATCGTTGGCGGCCATTACGACCACCTTGAGGGTGACCTGCCCGGCGGCGATGACAACGCCTCGGGCACGGCCGGCGTGCTGGAAGCAGCCCGGGTTATGAGCCAGTACCAGTTCGAATCGACCATCCGTTTCATCGGTTTCAACGCCGAAGAAGACGGACGGGCGGGAAGCAGGGACTACGTCGACAACCACGTGATACCGGGCGGCGAGAACATCGTGGGCATGATCAATATGGACATGATCCTGCGGCCGGGCTCGGACGTTGATCCGGATACGGTCATCGATGCTGAACTGGAGGTGCAATACAAGCACCCGCCTTCGCTGGCCTGGGCCAGAGCCTATCAGCGAGCGGCGGCACTGTATGTCCCCTCCCTGGCCGTCAACGATACCGTCATCGACTGCGAGTCCACGACTGACAATGACGCGTTCCTCAATAATGGCTATCCGGCCTTCCTGATCATCGAGAATTCGCTACCGGACTTCTGGGACGCGAACATGTACTACCACACGACCGAGGACGCCTCGGACCGGCTTGCCAATGACTCGGGCAGTCCAGGCGGAGTGACCTACGATTACGAATTCGCGACTGCCATTACCCGGACCGTCGTAGCCTTGATCGCCCAGGAGGCCGGGCTGGTGCCCGAGCCGCAGCGCAGCACTGGTTCTGATGGGGCAGGTGACCCACCCGGGCAATGAAGACACGTATGCATATTGGGGGTGCATGATGAAGGGAGTCGAAGGGCGAGTGGCGCTGGTAACAGGTGCTGGGCGGGGAATCGGGCGGGTGGCGGCTGAGCTACTGGCCTCGCGCCGTGCGCGGGTAATGGCCGTTGCGCGCAGTCAGAATGAATTACAGACGCTGGGCCTGGGTTATGTAGTGGCGGATCTGGGTACATCTGACGGCTGTGCGCTGGCGGTGGAGGAAACAGTGGATCGCCTGGGGCCGGTTGAAATCCTGGTCTGCAATCACGGTATTGGATCGGCCCATGAACGGGTGATCTGGGAGCAGGATCCGGAACACTGGCACGAAACGATGCGGATCAATCTGGACGGTCCCTTCTTCCTGTCACAGCTGGTTGTGAAAGACATGATAGAACGGGGTTACGGCCGGCTTGTCTTCACGAGTTACCAGCTCAAAACACGGTCTGCTGGGGCTGATGCGCTCGGTTGCCCGGGATGCCGGACCGCACGGTGTGACTTCAAACGCGGTGCTGCCCGGCTGGGTGCGGACACCAATGGCTGATAAATCGGCCCGGGCCGAAGCTGATCGGCGCGGTATCACCACGGACGAGGTATGGGCGGAACGAGCTGCGCTGTACCCGGCGGGCCGGGTGGTGACGCCTGAAGAAGTGGCTGAGGTGATCGCTTTCCTGGCCTCCGAAGAATCCAGTGGTATCAACGGAGAGGCCATAACCGTGGCCCTCGGAGGTGTTGAGTGAGAAGGATCGATGGTGTCTCTCCCACAGCCCGGCAGGACCAATCTCACAATTCTGCAGGATGCCGTCGCGGGCCAGCCGGGCCAGCTCGGCGGTGAGCCAGGGGGCCTCAGTTCACCAGGGCGTTGAAGACCAGCTTGTAGGTCCCGTGGGTCTGGTGCCGATGCTGCGCACGGAAACCGATGAGGTAGACTACCCCCTCTCCGTGGGGCACTGAGAGCACGGCGGCCATCTCCGCGATCCTCTCCTCCCCCATCAACCAGCCGCTCTGAAGTATGTCCCGCTCCGGATAGGTGACGATGCGGCGGATCTCCTCACTGGCAGGGCCGGAGATGGTTTCGTAGACCTGACAGCCTCTGCGGAAGAGCCCCAGGGCGTCCTCCGGCATCCCATAGGCGAAGGGGTTGTCGTTCTTCACCTCCATCCTCAGCGTGGAGCCGGGGGCCCAGAACTCGTTCCCCCACACCCCTTCCACGATGTTCCGGACCGGCAACCCGAACTCCTCGATGGGCAGTGCGCCGGACTCGGAGAAGGTCACGAGAGTCCCTCCGTTACGTACGAATGCTTCCAGGGCCCTCACCCCCTCGGTGCCGAAACCGGACCGGTAGTCCGGAGGCACACCACTGACGTCCCGGCCATACGGCCCGGCTGCATCCTCTCCCGCCCCCATCATCATACTTCTGGAATCTTCCGGGAGGATGATGACGTCCCACCTCTCGTGGAGGTCCCCCGCCAGGATCTGCTCGTCCCGCAGGCTCGTGTAGGGGAACCCGAAGTCCTCCAGCATGAGACGGGTCCACCCCTCGTCCATGTTCCCGCCCCGGTAGCGTCGGTACATACCGATACGCTGCTGGCGGATGGAATGGCTGATCCCGGACACATCCTCCTCAAGCGGCATGAAGTCCACCCCGGTACGGGAGGCGATCCGTCGCGTTTCGGCCCCTGAGACCCCTCCGGTGACCACGAAGTCCCCGGTTCTGACCTCCATACCATCCTCATCCACCCGCCGCATCTCGGCGCCCGCTTCGTAGAGAAGGTTCATGGCGTGGAAGGCGTCGTTCAGCCTTCCATCGATCACATACCCCCGCGCGCCCCGCTTCACTTCTCCTTCAGGGTCGATCCATTCCGTCAATTCTGTGAGCCGGGCTTCCACCGGGCTCTTCACCGGCGCCACCCGCACTCCCATGAACTCGGCGAAGTTGTCCGAGGAGAGGTCGTAGGGGGAGAGGGGCGATCCATCACGGTTCCGGGTGTAGGTGTTGTCGGGGTAGAAGGTCCGCCCGAGCGCCCACCGGATGAGTCCCCGCTTGGGCTGGGCCATTGAGACCACGCAGGTGCCGGCCCCGTACACCCGCCCCTCGTGGATGAACTCCGCGGGTGCCTGCTCCACCGTCACTCCCTGTCCCAGGAGCCGGTTCACCAGCTTCTTCATGGTGAGGGGGTCGTGCTGCGAGGCCGGGATCACGTAGGCCTTGACCTCTCCTTCCAGACCGCGCCGGGTCTGTCGGTGCGCCTTGTTGTAAGCGTTTTCCAACAGGGTTTCCCGGTGTCGGGAGGCCAGCTCCAGCGGGGAGAGGGATGCGATCTTCTGGAGATCCACGATGTCCCGCACGTGCCACCATCCACCTGGCCAGGGATTGGGGAAGGTCACCTGGGCCTCGTACTCCGGGAAGCCCCGGCCACCGTGGAGCTGGTCGGGCTGGATGTAGATGGGCGTGGCCAGCCGGGTGCTGGCTCCCTCGGTGAGCATCCCGGCGATGTTGTGAAATGGAGTGATCCAGTGGAAGCCGAAGTGTCCCCATCCCGAGTAGATGGCGCCACCGATCACCCCGGAGAGTCCCGCCTGGTCCATCTTGTATCCCATGAAGCCTCCCCACCAGTCCATCTCCCACCATACCAGCGGGTCCGCCTCGGGCCGAATCGGCTCGGCGTAAGGGGGGATCGCCATCCGGGCCGTGGT
>JALGWK010000382.1 GCA_025774205.1 bacterium | reverse complement strand
CGGTCCCTCTTCCCCATACTCTATATGCACGTACACCGGCACGTCACCCGGATTGCTCCGCAGAACCTCCATGGCCCGACCGGCCATATCGGAGCCTTCATCGGTGACGATCAGAAGATGGAGCCGCTCCGTCAGTCGTTTCCGGGCCTCCTCGAGGGGCATGATCTCCTCGGTGAGCACCTTCGCGGCCTCACCTTCCCTGATCGACACCTTGCCCCGGACGAGGATCATCTGCTCTTCCCGGATCAGTTCCGCGTGTTTCGCGTACGGATCGCTGAAGACGATCGCTTCTCCCGAGCCGGTGAAATCCTCGATGCCGATGAAGGCCATCGGATTGCCCTTCCGATCGGTCTTGCGGCTGATGGTCGTGATGACACCGGCAACGATGACCGGTTCGTTATCGGCCCTCTCCGCCAGCTCAGCGAGACCACCGCTGGTGAATGAATTCACCTCATCCCGGTAGCGCTCCATCGGGTGCCCCGACACGTAGAAACCGAGCGAATCCTTTTCACGGGAAAGCTTCTCGTGGACACTCCACTCCGGAACCGACGGCAGAGGGGTATTGAGGGCCTCTATGGTCTTCTCCCCCCCGTTCTGTTCGAAGAGACTGACCTGGCCCCGGTCACGGTCCGCCTGCCGCTTCTGAGCTCCTTCGAGCTCCCGGTCGACGGCGGCTGTGAGCTGGGCCCGGTGGTCTCCCAGAGTATCGCACGCCCCGGCCGCGATCAGGCTCTCGACCACCCGTCGGTTCACGCTTTTCAGGTCGATCCTCTCCAGGAAATCCCTGAAGGCCTCGAAGGATCCTTCCTCATCTCTCGCCACCAGGATCGCTTCGATCGCCGAGTGCCCTACATTCTTCACAGCACCGAGTCCGAATCTGATTGTGTTGTCGTCTGTTACCGTGAATTTCTCATTTGATTCATTAAGGTCAGGCGGGGCAACGGTCAATCCGAGTCGACGGCACTCCTCGATGAGGATCACGATCCGGTCGGAGTTGCTCATCTCACTCGACAGGGAGGCCGCCATGAAGTGGGCCAGATAGTGGGTCTTCAGGTACCCTGTCTGGAAGGCGATGATGGCGTATCCCGCGGAGTGACTCCGGTTGAAGCCGTACCCCGCGAAATAGGCGATCTGCTCGTAGACATCCTCGGCGATCCGGCGATCGACTCCCCGCTCCTCCGCTCCTGTCAGGAAGAGCCCGCGCTGTTCCTCCATGACCTCGGCTTTCTTCTTCCCCATGGCGCGACGGAGAAGATCGGCTTCGCCGAGAGAGAATCCGGCCATTTCGGAGGCGATCCGCATCACCTGTTCCTGGTAGACGATGATCCCGTAGGTCGATTCCAGGATCGGTTCCAGGATGGGATGGTCGTACGTGATGCGCTTCCGCCCGTTCTTCCGGTCGATGAAATCATCAACCATATTCGCCCCGAGAGGCCCCGGTCGGTAGAGGGCATTCATGGCGATCAGGTCCTCCAGGCAGGTCGGTCTCAGCTTCCTGAGATAATCCCTCATCCCGGTCGACTCGAACTGGAAGATGCCGATCGTCTCTCCCCGGCTGAAGAGGTCGAAGGTCTCGGGATCATCCAGGTCGATCTGATCGAGATCGATCTTCAGGTCGTGATGCAGTTCGATGAGCCCGATGGCGTCGTGGATAACGGTCAGTGTCCGCAGGCCGAGGAAATCCACCTTCAGCAGGCCGACATCCTCAACCCGGTTCATATTGTACTGGGTGGTGACCTCCCCCCCCCTGGTGCTCTTGTAGAGCGGCACATAATCGGTCAGCAGGCCCGGCGCGATGACGACCCCGGCCGCGTGGGTGGAAGCGTGTCGGGCCAGACCTTCCAGCACCCGGGCGTGCTCGAAGAGGCGCCGGTACCGATCGTCCGATCCGATCGCGTCCTGGAGGCTCGATTCACGGGCGATGGCATCCTTCAGTTTGATGCCGATCTCCTCCGGCACCATCTTCGCCAGCCGGTCCACCTCGCTGTAGGTCAGGCCCATCACCCGGCCGACATCCCTCACGGCCGCCCGCGCGGCCATGGTCCCGAAGGTGATGATCTGGGCCACACTCTTCTCGCCGTACTTCTCCACCACGTACCGGATGATCTCGCTCCGCCTCTCGTAGCCCGTTCCGGATTGAGGAAGCGCTCGAAGAGCAGGTCGTAGGCCAGCGGATCGATATCGGTGATGCCGAGACAGTAGGAGACCAGGCTGCCGGCCGCCGAACCCCGCCCCGGACCGACCGGCACTCCCATGCTCCGGGCCTGCCGGGTGAAGTCGGCCACCACCAGGAAGTACCCGGGAAAGCCCATCTGCTCAATGGTCTCAAGTTCGTATTCGAGACGCTCTTCGACGGTCTCGTCGATCTTCGGGTACCGGTTCCTGGCCCCTTCAAAGGCGCTGTGACGGAGGTATTCAGGGAGGGATTTGAAGCCCTGGGGCAGTGGATACCGGGGCAGGTGCATCTCTCCGAACTCGAGCAGCAGATTGCACCGTTTCGCGATATCGGTGGTGTTTTCGAGCGCTTCGGGAAGTCCGGCGAAGAGGTTCGCCATCTCCGCCTGGGTCCGGAAGAAGAGCTGGGGATTGGAATGCATTCGATCGGTATCAAGTAAAGTCTTGCCGGTCTGTATGCAGAGGAGCACTTCGTGGCTCTCGGCATGCTCCGGCTTCATGAAGTGGACATCGTTCGTCGCCACGAGGGGGATATCGACCTCCCTCGACAGGGAGATCATGGCGTCGATGTTCCGATGCTCTTCCTCAATATCGTGGTTCTGGACCTCCAGGTAGAAGTTTCCCTCTCCGAAGATCTCCTGGTACTCGAGCGCTGCCTGGCGGGCCTCTCGCGCCCGGCCGTTGACGTTATGAATCGAGACCTCTCCATGCAGGCAGGAAGAACAGGCGATGAGCCCCTCGCTCCGTTCCCTGAGCAGGGCTTTGTCGACCCGGGGGCGATAGTAGAAGCCCTCGAGGAAACCCATGCTGGAGAGGTACATCAGGTTCTGGTAGCCCGTCTGGTTCTGGGCCAGGAGGATCAGGTGGTAGGCGTACTCCCCCTGGTGGGGGCTCCGGTCCCGTCGGTCTCCCGGGGCGACATACACCTCGCAGCCGATGATCGGCTTCACCTCGGAGGCCATGGCGTTCTTGTAGAACTCTATCGCCCCGAAGAGAACCCCGTGGTCGGTCAGGGCCAGGGCTTCCATTCCCAGTCCCTCCGCCTCACCCACCAGATCTTCGGTCCGGCAGGCGCCGTCGAGCAGGGAGTACTGGCTGTGGACATGCAGATGGACGAAGGGTGGTGTGCTCAACGCTCGGTTACCCCTCCCGCGTGATCCTGGCCCCCAGTGAGCGCAGGCGCTCCTCGACCCGTTCGTGACCGCGGTCGATATGATAGACCCGTGTTATGACCGATTCCCCCTCGGCCGCCAG
>JALGWK010000381.1 GCA_025774205.1 bacterium | reverse complement strand
GAGGATATCTTCTACCTTCTTTGCGTGGGCGAGCTGCCCAGTGACGAGGATGTAGAGGGCATCAAGCAGGAATTTGCCGCGCATTGTGATGTGCCCGACCATCTCTTTGATGTCCTGAGAGCGATGCCCGCGGACGCCCATCCGATGGATATGTTCATCACGGGGATCCTTGCCCTCCAGAACGGTTCGGTCTTCGCCCAGCGCTACAGCGAAGGGATGAAGAAAGATGTCTACTGGGAGGCGGCTCTCGAGGACAGCATCGCGCTTCTGGCCAAGCTGCCCGCCATCGCCGCCGCGGTGTACCGGATCCGCTTCAACAAGGGCGACCTGATCCCGAGTGACCCGAGTCTGGATATGTCCACCAACTTCTCCCGGATGCTCGGCAAGATCCCGAATTCGCCGATCTGGTCCGGCTCTACCTCGTGCTCCACTGCGACCATGAGGGCGGGAACGTGAGTGCCTACACATCGCACGTCGTCGCTTCGGCGCTCTCGGATCCTTACTATTCGGTCGCCGCGGGGCTCTGCGGTCTGGCAGGTCCGCTGCACGGTCTGGCCAACCAGGAATGCCTGAAGTTCCTGATCGAGATCCTCGAGAGGTTCGGAGGCAAGGCTCCCACCGCTGACGAACTCAGGGAGTACACCTGGGAGGTCCTGAACAGCGGCCGGGTGGTACCGGGATTCGGTCACGCCGTTCTGCGTGAGACCGACCCGCGTTACACCGCCCAGTGGGAGTTCGGCAAGAAGCACTTCCCCGACGATGAACTCTTCAAGACGATGTCGACCGGGTTCGAGGTGATTCCTCACGTCCTGATCGAGCACGGCAAGGCGAAGAACCCGTGGCCGAACGTCGATGCCGCTTCCGGCACGATGCTCTACCACTACGGGCTCACCGAGACGCTCTACTACACGGTGTTCTTCAGTGTGAGTCGGGCGATGGGGATCCTGTCGCAGCTGATCACCAGCCGGGCGATGATGGAACCGATTACCCGGCCGAAGTCGGTTACGACGGAGTGGATGAAGGGCCAGGTGTAGGGAGAGGGAACGACTCGGGGCTTAACGGGTCTGAATGGACTCCGGCAGTGTTTCACCGCCGGAGTCCATTTTTATTTCCGGTCACAGCCGTCCATCGATGAGTTCGGTGATCTCCTCATGTCCGGGGAAGACATTGGTTTTCAGTTTCGAATAAACCATCTCTCCATCGAGCCGGATGTCGAATTCTCCATCTCCGGCCGGGATGAGGGTGATCGATTCGAGACGCAGTTTGTACTGGATCATCAGATGGTCCGCCAACCTGACGGCCTGAGGTTCAAACTTTCAAACCGCGCAGTAGGTGATTGAGACCTTCACGAATACCCTCTTTCTCTGCTGTGATCACCGGACGTGCCCATCCGTGATGACTCGATTCAGAACACTGGCCACCGGGCCTCTCCTCCTCTATGTTAAGACAAGGTAGGTCTGAACCGGCTCAAAAGGGAGTATCGATGATGGTTGCGATCAAAAAGATCCTTCTGCCGACCGATTTCTCAGGCTACAGCAACCGGGCCTTCGAACACGCTCTGGCCTGGGCGGAGAGATTCGGTGCGGATATCCATCTGCTGCACGTTGTCACGGTCCACAACTTCGATCCGTTCAACCCGGACCTCGGATTTCCGGATGCGGGGCTGAACGACCGGATGCACGCCTCAGCGGAGGAGGAGCTGGGCCGGTTGGCGGCTGACATTTCGGATGAAGCCCCCGCGATCACCATGGAGACGAAGACCGGTTTCTCTCCCTGGAGCGAGATCCTCGATACGGCCGCCGCTATCGGCGCCGATCTCATCGTGATGGCAACCCATGGTCGCAAGGGATTGCAGAAGCTCTTCCTCGGCAGCACCACCGAGAAGGTGGTGGAACGCGCGTCCTGCCCCGTGTTGCTGCTCCGGCCGAGAGAGAACGAAGACATACCGGAAGCCGGTGAGGTGGCAAGCGTCCTGTTGCCGACTGACTTCTCCGGGGAAGCGGGTGAGGCTGCTCCGGTCGCGATCGAGCTTGCGAAGCGCTTCGAGGCCAAGCTGAATCTCTTCCATTGTGTCGAGCAGGACGTGCCGCCGCCCTACTACGCGGCGGGTATCACCAGCATCTTCGAACTGAACGATGAAATCCTGGCGGTCACGCGCAGGCATCTGGCTGAACTCCTCAGCGATGAGGATGCCGACGATATCGATCACGAGTTCATCATTCGGGAGGGGCGTTCACCGAACGAGATCGTGGCCTTTGCCCGGGAAGCAGCGGTGGACCTGATCGTCATGGCAACGCATGGCTATTCAGGACTGGAACAGGCCCTGCTCGGCAGTACCACCGACCGGGTGATCAGGAACACGCCCTGTCCGCTGCTGGTCATCAGGAGCACGAGGTAGGAAGAAGCGCGCGAACATCGGTTTTCAGGAGAGGACCAGTAGATGAGCGACAACGATGTACATGATGTGATCATCATCGGATCGGGGCCCGCGGGTCTGACGGCGGCACTCTATAACGCCCGCGCGAATCTGGCGCCGCTGGTGCTGGCCGGGCCCGAACCGGGTGGGCCGGGCCCGAACCGGGTGGTCAGCTCATGATCACCACCGATGTCGAGAACTATCCCGGTTTCCCGGAGGGGATCACGGGGCCGGAATTGATGAAGAAATTCGAGGATCAGGCTGTGAAGTTCGGCGCGGATGTGCGTCGCGAGACTGTCGATTCGGTCGATTTCTCCTCCCGCCCCTTCACGGTTACCACTGAGAAGGAGACGTACCGGGGGAAGACCGTCATCGTATCGACCGGGGCCTCAGCGAGATGGCTCGGACTCGAATCGGAGACAGAGCTCAGGGGCAGGGGGGTGTCGGCCTGCGCTACCTGCGACGGCTTCTTCTACAAGGACAAGGTCATCACGGTCGTGGGTGGA
>JALGWK010000067.1 GCA_025774205.1 bacterium | reverse complement strand
GGTCGGGATGACCGTGATCGTCTTGTCCCAGTTCTGCACCCGGACGGTGTGCAGGGCGATGTCGATGACATCGCCGTCGACACCGTATTCCGGCATCTCGATCCAGTCTCCGACGTGCAGCAGGTTGTAACTGGTGATCTGGATCCCGGCCACGAAGGAGAGGATGGTGTCCTTGAAGACCAGCAGCAGGATGGCGGTCATGGCGCCGATACCGCTGAGCAGCGCCCACGGCGGCTGGTTGATGATCAGGCCGATGATGATGATGGAACCGAACAGGTAGACGATGAGATTGATGATCTGCAGGTAGCCCTTGATCGGACGTTCCCGGGATACCTCGAGCGTTTCGTAGAATCGGTTCACGGCCGACAGTATCGAGCTGATGGTCCAGACCACGATGCCGACCATCGCGATCTGCATGAGCCGGCTGATGATTTCGCCGCTCGACGGCATCAGGAAACTGAACCCGTTGAAGAGCAGGACCGGGATGATCCAGGAGAGACGGTTGAAGACCCGGCCTTCCAGCAGATGGTTGTCGAAGGTGGTCCGGGTTCTTTCGGCCGCCTTGCGGATCAGCACGATGACGAGCTTGCGGAAGATGAAATAGCCGGCCACGCCGGCCGTCAGTATCACCCCGCCGACAACGAATTCACCTGCAACAGGATGCTGTTCGAACCAGGCGCTGAATTGACTGAAAAGGTTCAAGGCATTAACTCCGGTCAGGATGATCCGGTCTCCTCGGCGGACTCCGGCCTATCTCCTGTTTGCGGCTGTTCCGAACGGGTGGAAGTACCGGTGCCACGACTCCGGTGTTGATCCGTAGAGGTTGTCTCCGAAAAAGTAGTCCAGCAGAACCTCGCGGAGACGGGTCATCTCCTTCAGACGACCTCGATGCCTGGGATCGGCGATGGTCAGGCTGAGCAGTTCAAGCCCGCGTTCCAGGGCCCGGCGGGACCGTTCCTCCTTGCCCCTGGCTTCCCAGTTCAGCGCCCGTTCCACCTCGCTGCCGATATGGGCGAACTGTACGACGAGCGGGAATTCCCGCCATCGACCGGCCGCCAGAGATGGGTGCTGTTCGGTCATGCCGTCACCAGCGTTCCGACGATCTCGACGATCTGTTCCCTGATCGCAGGATCATCTACTCCCCGACTCTGGTTCCCCCTGCTCGGGCGGATGTTGATCATTGAATCGAACTCGATGAAGGCCTCTTCCCCGATGTCCTCCGGATAGAGGTTGATACCCCAGAGGTCATTCTGGTCAGAGCCCGATTCCAGGAGCACCGCCTCTTCGTCCGAATGAAGTTCAGCTCCCAGGGCCATGATGCCGCGCTTCACATCCACAACCCCTTTGACCATGTCCCCGAAGCCTTCCCGGGCTATCTCCACCAGTTCGTCCGCAGATATGCTCTCTTCGATGATCCGCATGAACCCAATATAGAAGATACCGCCAACCGTCGAACAGGTAGACTTCCGCCATAATGACCAATCCATTACCGCCGGGCACATGCCGGATAACGATGAATTCACGAAATCGTTGATCACGAATCAGGGTGTACTGAATGTGAACAGGGGCAGTACCGATAATCATGAGTTGTTCCGGCGTGACAATCAAATTGCCTGGATTGCCGACATTCCTGCTTCGCAGGACAGATATCTTGCCGTGTTCAATCTGGATGATGAACTAACAATCAGCATCAGTGTATTACTTATGGAAATCTTCGATTCAGGAACATGTGGAATTCGTGATCTGTGGGAGAATACAGAATTAGGGACCTACAACTATGAGTTTGCTCCTTCGATTCCACCTCACGGAGCAGGATTGTATCGACTGAATCCTGAATGATCGTGTAGTTCGCCCATATTCTATCCGGCCTTGTAGAGCCCATGCTTACGGCAATCGAGATGAATAGCCCGTGCTGCGCCGAGCTCCACCCCGGTCAGGCACTCTCAGGCCAGGCCCAGATCAGGCATCGCCTCTTCGTCGAAACCGAGGTAGTGGGCCAGTTCGTGCCAGAGGGTAATGCGGATCTCCTCAATCAGTGACTCCCGGTCGGGAGAGGAGCTTTCCAGGTTCCACTGAAAGAGATAAATCACACCGGGGGATTCCAGAAAGGTGAAGACCGAGCGGTCGAGCTGGCTGGTGCCGGTGAACAGGCCCAGCAGATCGGGGGGGAGTGGATCGCCGGGATCGTCGTGAGCCATGTCTGCGGTTGGCAGGGGACGGATCTGGATGGGGAGCTCGTCCAGGGCAGCCTGGAACTCGGCCGGCAGCCCGGACCGGGCCCGGATTACGGCCTCGTCCATCTCCTCCGCGGTGAGCCGGGATGGGGAGAAGAACTCATCCGGCACCAGCCCGGCCGCCTGCCGGTAGGCCGCCTCGGCGCCTTCGAGATCATCCTGATGCTCGAGCAGCCGGGCCAGCAGGTGCCACCCCAAAGCGTCCTGAGGAGCCCGCCCGAGCCAGGGTTCGATGATCCGCTGGCCTTCCTCGAAGCGCCACTGCCGGAAGCAGGTCTCGGCCCGGTACCGGTACAGAAGGCTCTCGTCGTCGACTCCCAGCCGGGCGGCCTGCTTCAACGCTTCATCGGATACGTCGTACCGTCCGGCCTCGCAGGCAGTAACTCCCAGCGCGAGCTGGACCTCGCCGTCGGCCTGGTACCTTTCGGCCAGCTTTGCTGCCGCGGCGGCTGCCTCATCGATCCAGTCGCCCTCGATCAGATCCCAGATCGCCTCGATCTCTTCCGGTGGTGCCGGTTTGACAGGGTCCGGTCGGATTACGGATTTCCTGTTCCATCGCAGCATCGTGGACCTGCCTAAAGTATATGCCGGAACCGTACGGCCAGGCTCTCACACCGGAACTACCTGCGAAGTGTTGATGTGGTGGTATTCTTAGCCCTGTTCGCGGCTACCCCGAACGGGTGGAAGTACCGGTGCCAGGACTCCGGTGTCGATCCGTAGAGGTTGTCTCCGAGAAAGTAGTCCAGCAGGACCTCGCGGAGACGGGTCATCTCTTCACCAGTTCGTCCGCAGATATGCTCTCTTCGATGATCCGCATGAACTCAATATAGAAGATACCGTCAACCGCGGCACGTTAGATGGATACCATGATTACCGACGCCCGGCCTTTGGCAATGTTCTGAACAGTAACTGTTTACTGGTTTCTGCTCCGCTTAAGACATCACGCACGGTCAGTTCAAGGAGATATGTGCCGGGCGGTAACTCTTCCATGCCCAGTTCCAGATACTCACTGATATCTGTCTGAATGCCGCTGCGTGGAAAGGAGGACGAGAGAACGATTCTGCGCCGCCTCGCTCTGACAGGACTCACCTCTCCCTGGTAGAGTCTCGCGCCGATCCCGGACCCATCAGGCATCTCGGCGATTGAGTAGGTGACCTCGTAATCTGTTCCCCCGACGTCGTTCTTCTCGAGATTGTAGATCTCGTAGTAGATGAATAGAGGTTGATCGACCTGGAGTGCTCTGCCTGGAAGCGGGAGGACCTCCAGCTCCCCGCGTCGGAATCGTGATGCCAATCCCGGCTCCACCTCCCGGATCAAAGCCGCCGGGAGAATATCGCTCAGCATCAGCCCGGAGCCGGAGTAGTCAGGAAGCTCGATCTCTTCCTCTGCTGTAGCCCTCTTCCCCGATACCGGATCCAGCAGGAATGTCGTGAGCAGGTATGTTCCGGGAACGACTTCAAGGCGCGTGCAATCAACGAAAAGAGGGATGCCCCTGATGTTTACCTCCGACACCGTCTCCAGTCGCCTGCGTCTCACATCGCTCTCTGTCACCGGTGTCCAATCGGGATTGAAAAGCCTGACGTCAACCTCAATAGAAGCATAGGCGCCGGTCCGGCTCCTGAATGAGCCGAACTCGTCCGGCAGCAGGGCGAAGGCATATTCGACGACGGTACGGTCGTTCGAGCCCCGGAAGGTGACAACTGTGTCCATGGGGTCGATGTGCTCGATAGCGTCCTCTGCTTCAGACAGACTCGGGAGTCCCGCTTCCATACGTTCAACAAGCACCCGGGACCGGTCACCCGATATGAGGTATGCACCCCGCCCGACCGGATCATCGAAGTTGATGTCGATCCCCCGGTCCAGGTATACCCAGCGTTCCGGCGCTGGAGAGGAGGCGGCCCTCAACATTCGATTCTCCATCTCGAGCTCCGCCTCCCGGATTATCGTCTGCATGTCCGCATCCGGATAGAGCCGCATCAGGGAATCGACGATGGCCTCCATTATCACCCTCTCCGCACCATCGTAGACATCCAGCAGGCCCATTCCGGTCAGCATTGAGGATACTCCCATGCTCTCTTCGAAGTCCCGCTTCCGGGAGAACAGGAGTGGATCGGAATCGCGCTGCGGTGATCGGGTTCCCCGTAGCGAACGTAGAAATCTCCGCGAGCATCCCAGGGCCATGCGGTGCGGCCGAACTCGAGCCGTGCCCAAGCAACCCGGATGAAGTGTTCAATCAGCCGCTCATTTTCCATTGTTTGTGGCAGGGGATCCCTGACTGTCCAGTAATGGTTCCAGTACTCGGTTCTGCCTGAAAGTGGGAGATCAGCGTAAGTGCGGGCCTCTCGGGAGGATGAAAGAAAGATCGAAGTAGAGGGCTCTTTCCTGATCGGGTGCGGCTGCAAAGTAGCGTTCGAAAATTCCTCTGGCTTCCCGATGATTATCGAGCCTCCAGTACGATCCGGCGCAATACAGAAATGATTCCAACGGAGGATCCCGTCCGAGGAGATCCTCCCCGACGTCGACTGCCTTCCGCCACTCCCCCATCTCTGCCAGAGTGCGCAGAAGTTCCGCCCGAGCCTCGATATGTGCGGGATTGGCGTCTATCTGCATCTGGAATGCCCTGCTGGCCTCCCCCGGATCCTGGAAGTGATCTCTGGAGAGAGAGCCTATCTGGAACCAGGCGTCCGGGTGGGATGGATCAATTGCTGTGAGGGCCTGGAGCTCCTGCAGCGCAAATTGAGCATTGCCCACGTCCAGCACTCTTTTTGAGAGTTCGATGTGGGTCAGGGCCTTGTAGTAACGCGCGGCAGGGTTTGTTGGATCCAGCCTCACTGCCTGAGACAGATACTCAAGGGCACGCCCGGCTTGTCTGGGAGTCGCCAGTAGAACACGACCCATCCCGATGAGAATCCCGGGATCGTCGTCGACAAGCACAAGTGACTGGCTGAGAAGAGAGTGGGCGGTCTGAATGTCTCCCCGCTCGAGACATACAATGCCCGAATCACAGAGGGCCATGGCCCGTTCCAGCGGACTTACCTGAGCGGAAGAGACAGATGGAACACCCAGAAGCAGGCACAGAATAGCGCACCGGATAAGAGGATTCACTTCACGATCGCCAGTTCCTCGGGCGAGGGCAGGGTCGGGAAGGGCGCGTGTGGTTCAGCCTGGTACCAGAAGGCCACCGAGGAGATGTCATCCTGCAGATGGAGGTACCGTCCTTCGCTCTGCCAGCCGAGGGCCTGCATCGTCACCCGCAGGTCGTCGGCGAACCGGATCGGATCGGTGATGTGCCACCGGTAGAGTCCGAACCGGGGGGGCGTGCCCTTCTCCTCATCCGGTTTGATGACCTGGGGCATGCCCGCGTAGGGCGTGCTGAACTCCATGTAGTCGCGGGTGTAGGGACTGGAGAAGCCGTACGAGCCGCAGAAGTAGTCCTCGGTCCCCGTACCGCAGATGGTAGGGAACTCGTCATCGCCGTCCATGAAGAACTTGATCTCGCCCTCACCCCACCAGCCGGGGCTGTTGGCCCCCCAGCACATGTAGGTGCCGACGTACTGGCCCTGGCCGCGGACGCCCTCGAGGATGGTGTAATCGGTCATGTCGGGCAGGGGATTCGACCGCCTGAACTGGGCATGGAGGTAAGCGGCGTCACCGGGGATGTCGGCCAGGGTGTAGTCGATCTGGTAGTAGAGGTACATCGGGTCCTCACTGATGTTCTCCATGGTGATCCGGCACGACCGCCTGAAGGGCATCGTCCAGTAGCAATTGAAGCCGCTGCCCGGATTGACGCAGACTGCCAGCGAGTTCACGTGTGCGAACGATCCCCAGCCGTTGGCGAAGAAGTCACCCACCGGGACCTCGATCGACGGCTCCTCTTCTCCATCCCACCAGAAGCGGAGGATCGAGTGGCGCCAGTCTCCGGTCGGGGTCATCCAGATGTGCTGGATTGCGCCCGATCCATCGATCTCCGCCAGCGTGAAGGTCTCCCCGGTTTCGATCCGGACCGAAGGAGAGACCTTCCAGCCCTGACCCAGCTCGCGGGCGGCGTTGGCGCCGGTGCCCTCAGTGGCCATTCCGCCCTTGCCCTTCTCGCCGGTGAAGTTCTCAGGGCTGATAGATCTGGTCTGTGCGTCACTGAGGAGGGGCAGGGATGTAAGACTGATTTCGAACACGTCGATCTCCTCCTTCTCGCTGCATCCGGCAAGACCGATGATGCAGAGCGAGCATGCGATGACTGCTGATGCCAGTTTCCTCATGACTAAGGCTCCTTTCCAGCGGGATGTTATCCGGATGGAGGTGATGTCGTCACCTCCCGTCGGTGCCGGCCTGAATGTCATGGCGATCGCCGATCGTCATCCGGGACCGGAGGCCGGATAACGATCCGGTCAACGATCTCAACCACTTCTTCCGAACCATCCTCGTAGACCACCCGGATGGACCGCGGCTCATCGATCTCGTTCACGAGCTCCCAGCCCCGACCTCTCCTGTTCACCTCTACCCGGTCGATCCCGAAAGCCCGGCCGCGTACACGGTCGATGTACACCTGGCCCCAGTGATCGATGATACGCATCGCGGCCTCGGCCGCTGCACCGTTGCCCCAGTCGTAGATGGTGAAGACCCCCATCCCCTCACCCTCCGCCGAGGTGAGACCGCCGTGGCCGTAGTTCTCCATGGTGAAGCCGAAGTCCTCCGGTCCGAACCAGGGATAGACTTTCTCCCACATGGCCTGCACGATCGGGTTCTCGGGGCAGTACATCATGATGAAGCCTGATTTCAGGGCCGCGATGCCGCGCTCGAAGTGGGTGGGATTCCCGGTCCAGCGGTAGTAGTCGAGGAAGAGCTCGGCGAAGAGGGTCTCACGAGAATCGTTCCACTCACCATCGGTGTTCATCACCCCGAATCCGCCCAGGGCGGGTACGTAGATGAAAGGTGGCTGCCACACCTGCTGGGCCATCGAGAGTTCGTCGAGGGTCCGCCAGCCGGCTCCGAGGTACACCTGCTGGTCGGTGGCACGCCAGCTCGCGAGGAGCGCCTCGGCGGTCCAGAACATCGAGAGAGTGTTCTGCTTGTGCATGGCGTTCCGTTCGATCTTCCGATCGAGATAGAGTTCCCGGCCCCAGCCGCAGCACGACCAGTAGGTTTCGTAATCGAGCCAGTTTCCTTCAAGTACGATCGTGTTCAGCACCGCGTCCATGGCTCGCAGGGCGGCCTCGCGGTACCGTTCCTCTCCGGTGATCCCGGCCAGCTCGAGCAGGAAGGTCACACTCATGCTTGTCTCGGGGGTCCGGTTCATCACCGGTCCCGGCAGGTGGGTCTCCGGGTGGAGCCAGCCGGGGAAGAACCCCTCCTCATCCTGAAGAGTGAGCAGACGGTCACCCCAGGTGCTGGCGAAGTCAACCAGGCGCTCATCACGCTCCAGTTCCTCATGCCAGCGGAGCATGAGGAGAGCGGTCCAGCTGGCGTCGAGCACGTGGTACCAGGCGTCGGAGATGCCATGATCCCGCGGTGAGCGGTTCGAGTTGGTCCAGACCGCCTCGTCCCAGCCTTGCGGACGGCGATATCCCTCCCCGTCGATCTCAACCGTCTCGTTCGGGGTGCGGATCACGGCCGGGAAGATCCCGTCGTTCATCGGGGCCGCCAGGGCCAGTTCCTTCGTAAGCCGGGCCTTACGCAGCAGTTCCTCATCCCCGATATCCCGGGCATACCGGTAGAGACCAGAGGCACTGCGCAGGGATGAGAACCAGGCCTGGTTCCAGATCGAGAGGAATTCCCGCTGGTACCAGACCCCCGGATAGTTGGGCGACTGGGAGATGTTGACGATGAACTGCGGTGCGCCGACCCGGGTGCCGTCTATCTCGAATTCCTGCCAGACATGATCACCCCAGGAATCGAAAGCCCAGTCGTAGGTGCGGCGCGTGTAGGTCTCGAGCGAGGCCTGGACCGGTTCCCCGGTAGTCAGCAGGGGGGTACCCCACCGCTCCCACAGGAAGGAGGCAACCGGAGCCCAGGGATTGCGGATTCCCCATTGATCGTTCCAGGCACGGATGTAGAAGGCAAGTTCCACCTCGCCGGCCTCGAAGGTCATCCCCGGTCGTTTCGTGTAGAGCACGTGAACCGGGATGTCGGTCAGGACCATGCCGAGCCACATCTGTCGCGCCGGGGCATCGAAATCGAGGAACCAGGGATTACCCGGCCGGTCTCCGACCAGGTCGAGGTCGGGAACGATCGCCAGGCTGAGTTCATCCTGCTGGACGAGCAGGGCGGGTGAACGGAAGACGTGCTGCGCGACAACGTACCCCTCTTCCGGGGCGAGATGGGGCGCCCACCAGAAATCGGGCTGCATGGTGAGGTCGAAGAGCACGGAGAGTTCGTCCTGGGCGATCTCTCCGGGCACCTCCCACCGCAGGCTCACCCGCTGCCAGCCATCCTCGACCGCCTTCACCGACACCCGGGGCTGGCCGATCCCGTTCAGTTCGGGGAGACGGAAGTCAAGGCATTCCACCTCATCGAGTGTCACCCGGTAACCGGTCTCCGTACTGGTGATGGCCATCTCGTCATCAGAACCCGTACGGCTGGTGGTGCCCGCGCGTCCGCAGGCACCAAGAACGCCCAGCAGGCAAATGAGCCCGATACGCGCGAACAGGTCTGCTCTGCGGAGAGAGTGCAGGATCGTTCCGGTCGCGGAGTGCCGGTGTTCTTCACTATTCATGAAGGTCATCCTCAGGTGGTGGGTAAGGAGGCAGACCGCTGTCAGCTGCAGGGAGAGAAGGCAGATCATGGCACGAACAGGAGAAGAGTCCGTCATCGTTACCCGGGGATCAGGTTGAGGGATGCTTCCGGGCGAGAGTATACAGCCGTTGCCTGTGGACGGTCCCGGACTATCGCTCTACTATCGGATTCGATGAAACGAGTCCGATCGATCGCATCAACTATCCGCAGAACCGGGCTGTCATGAGAAGAATCCCCGCGTTCCTTCTGCTGCTCTGGCCGCTCGTCTGTTCAGCACAATCGGATCCTGTCCTTGAGTTCACCCTCGCTCCCCGTGAGGATTTCCTGAACCAGCCGCTCTCTGTCGATCTGACCGGGGTGGACTACAATCCGGACGAGGGTACGCTGGTCCTCCACCGGATGGAGGGGGACAGCTGGACCGTGCTTCCCGCCCAGGTCGAGGGGGGGATCACACCGCGGCTCTGGTTCGTTCCCGGGGAGACCATCACGGGGGGCGAGCGGGTCCGTTACCGGGTCATGAAGGTGCCGGAGATCGGGTATAAGCCGGGGATGAGCGCCCGGATCGACCGTCACGATATCACGATCCGGTTCGGAGAACAGGAGGTCCTGCGGTACCGGCACGCCTTCATCGAGGCCCCCGAGGGGACCGATCCGCTCAACGGGCGCGCCGGGGCGTACATCCATCCCCTCCGCTCCCCCGCGGGAGCCGTCCTCACGGCCATCCAGCCCGACGATCATTACCATCACTACGGGATATGGAATCCCTGGACGCACACCATCTTCGAAGGCCGCGAGGTCGACTTCTGGAACCTCGCCCTCGGCCTGGGTACGGTACGACACGCCGGTATCCTCTCACACTACTCCGGGTGCCTCTTCGCGGGCTTCAGGGCCCATCACGAGCATGTCGACTTCACCGCCCCCGGGGCAGACAAAGTTGCCCTGAACGAGGTCTGGGACGTCCATAGCTGGAGTCTCTATCTCGATGGCCGACAGGTCTGGCTGGTCGATTTCACCTTCACGCTCAGCTGCGCCACCGACAGCCTGGTGGAACTGACGGCCTACCGTTACGGCGGTGGGATCGGATTCCGCGCCACGGAGGAATGGACCAACGAGAACTCGACGGTACTGACATCTGAAGGACTGACGAGATCGGAAGCCGATGCCTCGTTCGCCCGCTGGTGTCTGGTGGAGGGCGAGACCGCGCCGGGGGGGAGATCGGGGATCGTCTTCATGAGCCATCCCGCCAACCGCGCCCACCCCGAACCGATGAGGATCTGGCCCGAGAATGCCAACGGTGGACGGGGAGATCAGTACTTCGAGTTCTGTCCCATCCGGCATGAGACCTGGTACCTTCTGCCCGGGCAGGAATATGTTCTGCGCTACCGGGCCCTGGTCTTTGACGGAGAGATGGAGGCCGACCTGATCGATCGACTGTGGCGGAACTACGCCTGGCCGGCAATGGCCGAACGATGAACGGGGGAGAGAGACCATGAAGCGTACCATCGTGATCCTCCTACTGGCAGCGCTCGTCAGTTCCTGCGCCTCCGGGGAGGGCAGGGTCAGGGGGAAGAAGGTCCTGATCTACACCCGGAACGGAGTCGGCTTCGTCCACGACAACATCGCCGCCAGTGTGCAGGCTCTCGAGGAGATCTGTGCCGATCTGGGGATCGAGACGGTGGTCACGGACACCCCGGCCGTCTTCACCCCCGATCAGCTCGAGGCGTTCGACGCCGTGATCTTCTCCAATTCCAACAACGATGCCTTCACCACTACCGCCCAGCGGGATGCCTTCCAGGCCTGGATACGCTCGGGGAAGGGCTTCGCCGGGATCCATTCCTCGAGCGGCAGCGAACGGGAGTGGCCCTGGTTCTGGGCCATGCAGGGTGGTCTCTTCCGTCGTCATCCCGCGCTGCAGCCCTTCGAGATCCGGGTGATCGACGGGGAGCACCTGTCAACCGTCCATCTCCCCGATGTCTGGCCATGGGAGGATGAGTGTTACTACCTCCATCATCTCAATCCCGACATCCATGTCCTGCTGGCGGCCGATCTGACGACGGTCGAGGATGCCGGGCGGGAGGAATATCCCGGGACAACCTTCGGCGACTACATCCCGCTGGCCTGGCACCATACCTTCGAAGGGGGCAGGCAGTGGTACACGGCCCTCGGACACAAGATCGAACATTACGACGATCCCCTCTTCCGGGAGCATCTGAGAGGGGGGATCCTCTGGATCCTCGGTCGTGAGTGAGGAGAGACCATCGACACGCGCTCAAGATCACCACGATCACGATGAAGCGGAGATAGAAATGAAGAGAAGGAGCTTCCTGAACACTTCGGCCGCCGGGCTGGCCGGCACCTTTACCCTGCCCACCATCCTGACGGCCTGCGGCCGCGGACGGAATGACATCATCCAGGTCGCCCAGATCGGGTGCGGCCGGATCGCCCGAACGCACGATCTGCCGGAGACCATGAAGTACGATCACGCCCGGGTGGTGGCCTGCGCCGACGTGGACATCAAGCGGGCGCGGGAGTGCAAGGAGCTGATCGAGGGCTGGTACGCCGAGCGCACGGAGCAGGAGAACCACGTCGACGTGGCGGTCTACCAGGATTACCGGGAGATGCTCGAAGACCGGAGCATCGACGCCGTGATCATCTCCACCCCCGACCACTGGCATGCCCGAGCGGCGGTCGACGCCGCCAGGGCGAGGAAGGACATCTACCTGCAGAAACCGGCTTCGCTGACCATCAGCGAGGGACGGGCCATGTCCGACGCGGTGCAGGCAACCGGTCGCATCTTCCAGGTCGGCAGTCAGCAGCGTGCGGTCTCTCCCTGGCCGCAGTTCAAGAAGGCCTGCGAACTCGTCAGGAACGGAAGGATCGGCGACGTCACCGAACTCTTCATAGGTCTCCCCGGTGATCCCTCGGGGGACGAGGAACTGGAGATGCCTGTCCCGTCGAATCTCGATTACGGGATGTGGCTCGGATCGACGCCGGAGGTGTACTACACCGAGAATCGGGTCCACCCCCAGGAAGGGTATGATCGGCCAGGCTGGCTCCGCTGCGAGCAGTTCGGCGCCGGCATGATCACCGGTTGGGGCGCTCACCATCTCGACACTGCCCACTGGGGCATGGGCACTGAATTCACCGGACCGATCGAAGTGGAAGCCGAGGCAACCTTCCCCGAGAGCGGCCTGTGGAACGTGCACGGTGATTTCGAGGTGACGGCGACCTATGCCAATGGCGCCGTCATGCACATCAGCGGCGCCTATCCCAACGGGGTAAAGTTCGTCGGCACGGAAGGCTGGATCTTTGTCGCCCGGGGGAACTACGCGGTTACGGCCAGCGATCCGGTCGTGCAGGACGCGAACGCGAAATCGCTCGACGCCAGTGATCCGGCCATCCTTGCTTCGGAGATCGGC
>JALGWK010000066.1 GCA_025774205.1 bacterium | reverse complement strand
CTGCGGGAGTCGACCAGCGGCTCGTTCACCAACCGGGAGGGAAGGTTCGTCATCCTCAACCTTCCCCCTCTCGAGGATATCCTGGTCGCCAGCTATTTCGGATACCGGGAGTACGAAGTACCGGTCTCACTCGACGAGGGCGAAACCCTCCAGCTGGAGATCCACCTGATCCCGGAAGCGCTCGAGATGGAGCGTGTGACCGTTACCGCCAATCGCCGGTCTGAATCGGAATTCCGCACCCAGAAAGCCGTCGCGGTGGGAGACGAGAACGTCATCGAACACCGTTCCTCATCGAGCACCGCTGATGCTCTCCGCGAAATGACCGGGATTCTGGTGCAGAAGACGACTGCCGGCCATGGAGCCCCCATCATCCGGGGCCTGATCGGCAACGACATCCTCCTCCTCTACAACGGTGTTCGTCTCAACCGGCCGACGATCAGACCGGGCGGCAACCAGTATATGAACACTGTGGACGCTGAAGCGCTGCAACGGATCGAGGTGGTTCGCGGCCCGGGGTCGGTCCTTTACGGATCGGACGCCATAGGCGGGGTGGTGAACATGATCACCCGGCCGCCCGCCTTCACCGACGGCGGCTTCCGTCTCGCGCCCAACCTCTCCACCCGCTACACCTCGGCTGACGACGGCCGCAGTGTGCACCTTGGACTGAGGGCGGCCGGAACAGACTTCGCGGCGCAGGCGGGCGTGACAGCCAGGTCGATCGGCAACCTCGACCCGGGCGGCGAGATCCCGGTTCACAAACCGACCGGGTACGACGACATCGGCTTCCACCTGATCACCGCCCTCCGGTTGAGCGACAGACAGATCGTGCGGGCTGACCTGCTCAAGGTCCGGCAGTCGGAAGTTCCCCGGTACGACCAGTACGCCTCGGGACGGTACGAAACCTATCTCTACGAACCGCAGGACCGGTTCCTCGGCATGATCGAATATTCCCATCGTCAACCACTCCCCTGGCTGAGCAGCGTCGAGTGGAACGTCTCCTGGCAGCGAGAGCACGAAGGACGGATCCAGCGCCGAACCGGATCTCCCCTGCTGACCACCGATGACGATGTCACCAGAACCATCGGCACCTTTCTGCAGTTCACTGCCCTGACTTCACCGCGCCACACCCTTCGATGGGGCCTCGAGTACTACCACGACACCGTGGCAAGCACCCGGACCGAGAGTACGGTCGACACCTCTTACCAGACCCGCGGGGCCTTCCCGGACGGTGCCGACTATTCCCAGTTCGGTGCCTTCTTCAGCGACAACTTCACCCCCGGACCGGCGACCGATATCGACTTCGGGATCAGGTGGAGCGCAATCACCATCGACGCCCTCCTTGACGTTCCCTTCGGCCGCTATAAGGAATCCTTCCGGGATATCACCGGCAACATCGGGATCAGTCACCGGCTGAAGCCGTGGCTGAACCTGGTCGCCACCGTCTCGCGGGGCTTCCGGGCGCCCAACTTCAATGATACCATCGTCCTGAAGGCATCCAACTCGGGCGTGGATGTACCCAGCCCCGACCTGAGTCCGGAAACCAGCACCAACTACGAGCTGGGCACCAAAGTGGAGTGGAACGGCAGCGACATTGAAGCGTGGTTCTTCCGTACCTCGATCCGTGACCTGATCGTCCGTGCCCCCGGCAGCTGGGCCGGAGAGACCTGGGTCGACACCAACGGGAGCGGGATCGAGGATCCCGGTGAACAGGCCTGGATGAAGGTCAACTCCGACCGGGCCTGGATCCAGGGCCTCGAACTCCAGAGCCGGTGGACCGTCAGCAGCCGACTGACGCTGCGGCAGAGTCTCTTCTACACCTATGGCAGGAACATCTCCGCCGACGAACCGATGAGACGGATCCCGCCCCTGATGGGACTGATGGGGATCCTCTGGCAACAGGAGGCGACGACCGCCGAACTTTTCGTCAGGGCCGCCTCCGACCAGCGGCGGCTCTCGACCGACGATATCTACGACACCCGGATCGATCCCGGCGGCACTCCCGGCTGGTCGGACTGGAACCTGAGGGGGAGTCGCAGGTTCGGCCCGGTGCGGCTGAGCGTGACGCTGGGCAATATTTTCGATCATGCCTACAAGGAGCACGGCTCGGGAGTCCACAATCCGGGCCGTCACATCGTGGTGGCAGTGAACTGGAATCCGAATTAAATAAAACGCCCCCCGTCCGGCGGACGGGAGGCGTTCGATGACCTGCCTCGATCACTTCAGCTCAGGCGATCGTGACCTCACTCAGCCAGCGGGCGGTATCCCCGGCGGCAGAATGAAGGATATCCCGGCGCTGCCCAGGGTCCGGTTCAGTTCGGGAACGCGTGAGGTGAGGAACACCTCCACGGCATCTGCTGCCGCCCCGACCTCCGGTTCAAGCGCGTCTAGCCGGCTCATGACATCGGCCGGCAGCGGCCCGGTCACCCCTCTCAGCTCCCGGTTGATCCCCGCCAGTCGTGCCCGGGTCGCATTGCCCGGAGCCCGGAAACCGCCGCCCGCAAAGTAGCGCTCCGTCAGGTCCCGGATCTCTCCGGAGAACGCTGTCAGGGCGTCCGCTACCGATTCCGGGATATCCCGCGCCTGCAGGAACTGCCGCAGTTCCTGGACCTGGCTGCTGACCGCCTGCAATCTCTGACCTGGTCCGTCGAGTCCCGCCGTGAGTCGCGCTACCTGGAGCTGCGCGTCCCGCAGGGCGATCATGTTCCGCAGGTCCACCCGACCCTCAAGCCTCGGATCGAGCCGGACCTCCGCGGTCTGTGACCCGGTTGCTCCACCCGCGCTCACCGTGACCGTATAGGTGCCCGGCACCGCTTCGGCGGCGGAGGACGCGAATGACACCGGCATGCCCGGCTGCGCCGGGGTCATGGTGGTCTCGATTGAATGCATGAAGGACCACACGACGCGGTTCACGCCCTGCTCCTTCGTGCCCGACATCCGGAAGACGAACTCGCCTGAAGCGTCGGTGATCACGATCGAGACCTCATCCTCCGCCGTCAGTTCGTTCGGCAGGAAGTAATTGATCAGGACACCGTAGGGCGGATTGGGCGCGATGAAAACGAAGTCGCCCTGGTCCTGGAGATGACCCGACCGGCTGTAGCGCCAGGCGGGACGGATCGGGAAAAGGGTCAGCGGACTGCGGAAGACCTCTTCGCTCATCCCCTCCAGGGCGCTGATGTCATCCATGATCCAGGCGCCGCGGGCATGGGTGCCGAAGATCAGGTCGTTCCGGTCGGGGTGGACGTAGATGTCATCCACCGGCACCCGCGGGATATCCCCCTCGAAGAGGTTCCAGGTCCCGCCCCGGTCGTACGACCAGTACGCCCCCCGTTCGGTCCCGAGGAAGAGGAGGTTGGGGTTCCGGGGGTGTTCGCGGATGACATTGGCGTTGCTCCCGGCCGGGAATCCGCCTGAGAGCAGGGTCCAGCGACGCCCGAAATCCTCGGTCACGAAGAGGTAGATGTTGAAATCATCGTTCCGGTGGCCATCGAAGGTCACATACGCCCGGCCCCCGGCGAAGCGGCTCGCCTCGATCCTCGTCACATAGGTACGGGGCGGCAGGTCGGGGATGCGATCGGAGACCTCGGCCCAGGTCGTGCCGTCATCGCGCGAGACCTTCAGGTTCCCATCGTCGGTACCGATCCAGATCACACCGGCGGTGTGGGGCGATTCGCTGATGGTGGTGAGGTTGCCGTAGGTGGAGATCCCGTCGTTGCGGGAGATCCGGATCTGGCTGTTGACCACCCCCATTATCTCCAGGTCGTTCCGGTCGATCTGCTTCGTGAGATCGTCGGTCCGGCGCCAGGTATCACCGCGGTCGTCACTGATGAAGAGGCGGTTCCCTCCGAAATAGATCCTCGCGGGATTGTGCGGGCTGATCTCTATCGGGCTGTTCCAGTTGAACCGGTAGCGTTCACCCGATCCTTCCGGAGGGACCGGCTTGATAGACCGGCTGCTCATCACAGCCATGTCCTTCCGGTTCACGTTCCCCCCCTGCGACTCGGCGTAGACAATATCGGGATCGACGGGATCGGCCACGGCGTAGAAACCGTCCCCCCCGTTGATCGTCATCCAGTCGCGGTTGGTGATGCCGATCCGCCAGTAGTTGCCGCTGTTGCCGTACCAGGTGGAGTTGTCCTGCAGCCCGCCCATGACGTGGTAGAACGGCTCGACGTTATCGGCGCTGATCTCGTAGAACTGCGACCAGGGCACGGTCTGCATATCCACCCAGGTCTCACCCCCGTCCCAGGTCCAGTCGAGTCCCCCGTCGTTGCCGACGATGATGTGATCGGAGTCGTTCGGGTCCCACCACAGGGCGTGGTGGTCGACATGGATCCCACCCACGAATCTGCGGTTCCAGGTGATGCCGCCATCTTCGCTGACCGATATCTGGGTGGCGAGTACCCAGATCCTCAGATCGTTGTTCGGATCAACCCGGATATGACTGTAATACATCGGCCGCGGGTTCTCGGTACTCATATGGGTCCAGCTGGCTCCCCGATCATCCGAGCGGTAGACGCCCCCGAGAGGGGAACGATCCTGCCTCACCCCTCCAACCCGGTGATCCTCCGCGGTTTCGCGGCTCTCGATGACGGCGTAGACCACGTTTGGCTCCGACCGGCAGATGTCGAGGCCGATCCGCCCGACCTCACCAGTGGGGAGACCCACGGTCAGTTTCTGCCAGTTCCGCCCGCCGTCGGTGCTCCGGTAGATCCCACCGTGGGGTCCACCGCCGTTGAATCCGAACCCGGTCCGTCGACGCTGATAGGCGGCCGCGTAAAGGATGTTCGGACTCTCCGGGTCGATCGCCAGATCGATCACACCTGTGTCCTGGTTGATGTAGAGGGTCTTCGTCCAGGTGGCGCCCCCATCAGTGGTCATAAAGACCCCCCGCTCCTCGTTCGGTCCCCACAGGTGACCGACGGCAGCCACCCAGACGACATGGGGATTATCGGGATGCACCTTCACCTTACCGATATGATGGGTGCCCTCCAGTCCCAGATGGGTCCAGCTCTCCCCCCCGTCCATAGTCCGGTACATCCCGTGGCCCCATGATGAAGACTGGCGATTGTTCTGCTCACCGGTCCCCACATAGACGATCGACGGATTGGAGGGCGCGATCGCGATGTCGCCGATCGAGGTGGAGATCTGGTCGTCGAAGACCGCCTCCCAGGTCGTGCCGTGGTTAACGCTCTTGAACACGCCCCCGGACGCATGCCCGGCCCAGATCGTGGCGGGATCGTCGGGATGGGCCTCGACATCGTGGATCCGGCCCCCCAGGTTGGCCGGCCCGATATTCCTGACCCTCAGGACTTCAATGAGGGAGGGATCGACACTTCCCGACTGAGCCCTGCTCCCGATCGGGATGGCCATGACGAGAAGAAGGGCCGCGCACAACGCGGCCCGATATGGGGAACGGACTCCGGACATGATGAGCACCTCACTTATCTCCAGCTGCGGCGTGGGGGCAGATCGGGTATCGAGGTTATCTCGACCGTCCCTGTTGATTCGATCATAACCCAGCTGTCGGGCGGGACCTCCTGCCAGTCATCGGCCTCGTCGAGCGGCTCAGAGGCGATCCAGACCGCCTCTTCTTTCCTGAGGAGGTAGAGGGAATTGGGTTCGATCCCGCGGGCCAGACGCGTAAAGACCATGGCCCGACCGCTGGTCAGTCCCATGTTGAGGGAAGCCCGGGCCTGCTCAGGTCCGGCGATCTCCATCACCCGCCTGAGCGTGTGATCGAGAGCGTCCCGCAGCGCCTCCGCACCCTCCCCTCCCATTCCGCCCGCTCGCTGCAGTTGCGTAAGCGCCAGACCGAAGAGGACCTCCGAATCGGCCGAACCGTGGGTGGTGGCCTGGATCTCCTCCGAGATGCCTTTCAGCAGGATGTTGCGGAAACGGTGGTTGAACCCCTCGATGGCGCCGTTGTGCATGAAGAGCAGGTGACGGTGCACGTAGGGGGGGACGTTGAGCAGGTCGACCGCGAATCCGGGGGTGGCGTTGCGCACCGCCGCGAAGATGCAGGAGCTGTCGATGACACGTCCGACCCGCGGCAGGTCGGGATCGCTCCAGATCGGAGTCGCCCGGTGATAGGCGCCGGGACGTTCACTCTGATCCGAATACCAGCCGAAACCGTAGCCGTCGGCGTTGATCGTGCCGGTGACCATCTCCTTCGGCGCGTACGCCTGCTCGATAAGGGAGTGCGGATGATTGATGATCGCGCGTGAGAGCGGGATCGGGGGTCCCATGTAAGCCAGCAGACGGCTCATCGGCATTCACTCCCGGGTAGCGGGCCTCCGTGACCGGAGGCGCGGCTCATGATATCACTATCGTCCACTGTCGAGCAGTCCAATCAGCCTGGTGCCATGCTCCATCACCTGGTCGACCGCTCCGGCGATGACCCGTTCGATCGCGGCTGATGGTCCCCCGACCTCGATATCGGACGCTTCACGGATCGCCCCGGCGTACCAGTCGCGCCAGAGGCGTATGATCCGTACTTCACCAGCCTTCTCGCCCCCCTCCCCGATCGCCTGGCGGCTCAGTTCATACTCGGTATCGAGTCTGGTGATCGCCGCATTGGTGACCTCCTCGATGATCGCCACGGCGGCCGCCTCGTCGGCCGAGGTCAGGATCAGCGCGCTCACCAGGGCCGAGACGCCGACGTTCCGCATTTCGCTGGCCGAGACCTTGTCCAGCCGGTCCCCGTCGGTGTGGTAGAAGTAATCGGTGAAGTGCCAGAGAAGCAGACCGGGCACCTCCGCGCTGAGGAAGGGAACGTGATCGCTCCCCCCTTCGTAGGGGTTGGTCTTCACCACCCAGCGGGTGGCCGCCGCCTGATCGAGACAGCGGGAGAGGATGAAGTCGTTGAAGTAGTGCGGCACCAGCCGGTCCTCGGCCAGCCCTCTCCGGGAACCGAACCACTCGGTGTGCTGATCCTCCCCCCGGGTGACTACCGCTGAGGGATCGGGCATCTTCTCGATCAGGAAGGTACCGCCGGTCAGGGCGGTGTTCTCCCCCACCATGTCGAGGCTGATCCCCCACCTGACCCCGGCCGTCCGCTCCGGGTCATCCTGGAGGTACCGTCTGGTGCTGCTGATCTCGTCCCCCCAGACGAAGGAGATCGAGCGTCGGGGCAGCGGCATGCCGGCGGCCACCATCCGCGGAATGGCGCAGGCCATCTCCGACTGGGTCGCGACACCGGAAGCGTTGTCGTTGGCGCCCGGTTCCTGGACGTGGGCACTGAAGACGAACCGCTCCTCCGGCCGTTCCGTGCCGTGGACATCGGCGATGATGGTGAGTTCTTCCGACTCGAAGATGCGGGTTTCGATCTTCACCTCGACCTCCACCCGTCCCTCGGCCACGGCCTCCCGGAGCCGCTCGAAGGCGGCCAGGGAGAGCGCCAGGCCCCAGCCCTCCCGCTCCGCGTCGTAGGAGATGGAGGTGAAAGTGATGGAGTGACGGTAGATCTCCGGCCGCTTGTAGGCCGCCATGCTGTACCCGAGCGCTCCGAGCGCGCCCTGCTGGACCGCGGAGCGGTAGAGCCGACCAACACTGGTGGCGCCGAAGACGATCTTTCCCGCTACATCGAGGCCCTCGAAGTCCTCCGCCCGTCCGGCCCCGACGAAGACGAGTTCCGCCCTTACTCCTTCGGGAGGTGTCGAATGCGAGTTGCTGGCGATCATGTTGAAATTGGAATGGAACTCGAGCAGCGGCTCATCCTCCCCGACGATCGTGAGGGAACCATCGATCGGATCCCACGCCGGGCGGCTCAAAGGCCGATGTTCGATCCGGTAGGTGAAGGGATGTCCGCCGGC
>JALGWK010000380.1 GCA_025774205.1 bacterium | reverse complement strand
GGATGGCCATCTGGAATCCATGCTCTTCGGCAAGGAGCGCCGAGGCCCGGATGTCCTCGATCGGGGTGACGTTGAATCCGGTGCTCCGGGGCATGTCGGTGTACGGTTCGAGCAACCAGCCCCCATGGGTGCCGAGGGCCCCGTCGAGGACCTTCTCACCGATGGCCCGGACCGTGAGGAATCCGTTCCCGTACCCGATCATGCGGTAATCGGCCAGGTGCTCGGCCAGCACCTCGGCCGGCTCCTGGACATGCACGTAGAGGCGGACCGGCAGGTTCCCCTCTTCAGCCATGACCTTCAGCATGTCGATCGTGGCGAAGGTCTCGCCCATGTCGTGGAAGGTGGTGATCCCGTTGGCGAGAGCTTCCTCACCGGCCAGGGCCACCTGCCGGCGGAACTCGGCTTCGATCACCTCTGCCGGACGCTGCGACCGATATTCTGCTACTGCGTTCCGCCATCGAGTCCCGCACGATCGTGCCGCCTTCGGGATCGGGAGTGTCGTCGGTGATGCCGAGCAGGTCGAGGGCCGCCCCGTTCACGAAGACCCCGTGCCCGCTGACGTGGATCAGCATGACCGGATTGTCGGGGGTGACGGCGCTCAGCGCCCCATGGACCGGCTGGCCCTCCACGGCCGGCTCGGGTGGACGCTCCCACTTCTCCTGGTGCCAGCCCCTGCCGACGATCCACTCACCCGGTTCAGCGCTGCCGCTCGCTTCAGCTACATCGGCGACGATCTCATCCCAGGTCCTCTGCGGCCGCAGGTCGAGCTGCATCAGCGATTCACCCAGACTCATGTAATGTCCGTGAGCATCTATCAGGCCGGGCAGGACCATTTTCCCCTCGAGGTCGAGCACTTCGGTCTTCCGGCCGATCAGGTGTTCTACATCGTACCTGTTCCCCATCAGGGTGATCCGGTCCCCGTGTACCGCCAGGGCCTCGATATACATCTGGGGAAACGGCATGGGATAGAACGTTCCGTTCAGAAGGACCAGGTCGGCTGGCTCCGGACCGGAGGCGCAGCTAGAGAGTCCGGAAAGCATGATTATCATCACTCCAGTGTTCAGTGTGCGTTTCATGGTATCTCCAGACTGTAACCATCTGTCAGGTCAGGGCCCGCAGGATGATGGCGTGCAGGTAGATCAGTTCCTCGTCCGGGATATCACGCCCGAACCGGATCGTCACGGTGTCACTGCGCGCGACGATCTGTGACTTCGTCGCCATGCGGGCCAGTTTCCCGAGCATCGAATCGGGGGCCAGCATCCGCTGTATCTTCTTCTGCTCTTCCCCCGTTCGCTCGTGATCCTCGCCGGCTTCCCGGATCGCCGTGTCGAAGATGTCTTTCTGCCCGACCAGCTCGAACTCTTCCAGTTCCGGACCGGGGATCTCGGTCACCTTCCGCCTGCGTCCCACCCCTTCCTCCACCCGCAGCATCTCCCGGGAGGCGGTGATCGTCACCCGAAACCTCGCTTTTCTGAGGGCGCTGCCGAGTGTGACGACGACCGGCAGAAAGATGAAGAAGAATCCCACGAATCCGCCGAAGATGAGCTGCGTCCCGGGAGGCGTACCGGCGCTGAGCAATGACGGCAGGAAGAAGATTCCGACCATGGCGGCCATAAAGAGCGCCGGAATGATCGGAGCGAGATTCGACGGTTTCAGCCCGGGCGGGGGCAGATCCACAACCGTCCCTCCGGCCTCCTCCCCGATAGTGGCTTTCATCTCCCAGGGGGCGCCGGGCAGGGGTATCCGTTCCCTCGTGCGACGCAGGCGATCCCGGACCGACTCGTCCAGTTCCTCCAGCCGGCGATGGACTGTCAGGCCGCTCATCGAATCCTCTATATCCAGCCGCACGAACCGGGCGATTTCTTCACTGAGCCTGCGGGCCGCCGGGTAGTCACCGGGAGCATCATATTCGAGGTCATCTATTCCCCGGCCACCGGCCAGTCTTACCGGGAACACGGTCTTCGAGGAGTTGCTGTCGCTCCGGACCTCCTTCCCGACCGTGATCCGGTCGAATCCGTTCAGGTCGAAAACGGTGACCTTCATGGGTACCAGGAGGCCCCACCACTTCGTGACCGTCATCTTCGTTCTGTCGATCGTGATCCCGGACCGACCGAACATGAGCGCCGCACCGACGCTCCCGAAGACCGAACCGAAGATGATCAGGAAGAGAGCAGGAGTGTCCTCATCCACCTCGAGCCCGGTGCCCCCCAGGGCGGTCAGCATGATGAACAATCCGATCAGGAAGAAGGGGAGTCCAAAGACCATGAGGCATCCCCCCCCGCTCTTTTTCTTCATAGTCTGTTCGAATCCGAATTCCATCTCTGACATCGAATCGCCCCCTGATCACTCCTGTTCCTCAACTGCCTGTCGCCGAATTGCCGCGTCCCGGGAGTTTAGCCTAGACAGTGACCTCCCGGACAATCGACTTTACATCCATGAGTGACGTCAGGCAGAACAGGCAGATCCCCTTCGCGATCCCCAACGAGCACGGTATATGGGCTCTCTGGCTGTCGCCTTTCCTGATCGGCTGGGGTGTGGCCGGCACGTCAACCGCGGCGACCCTCTGGACCTTTCTCGCCATCCTGCTCGGATTCTTCGCCCGACACCCCCTGATCATCCTGGTCAAGGTCCGGGCCGGTCGCCGGCAGCATGCTGATCTCCGACCCGCGCTCTTCTGGACAGGCAGCTATTCACTGGCTGCCGCCATCTTCGCCTTCCTGATCGCCCGGTCGG
>JALGWK010000379.1 GCA_025774205.1 bacterium | reverse complement strand
CCCGCTCCCCATCGCCATCATCGAGACCGACGATGGCGGTCGGCTCACCGCCCAGGTGGTCGACTGCGCACCCGACGAGGTCGCGATCGGGAAGAAGGTCAGGCTGATGTTCCGGCGGATACAGAGCGAGGGACACGCCGGGATCCACCAGTACGGCTACAAGGCGGTGTTAGTGCGCTGAGTCAGGTCACTGAAGCGCTGAGAGGACAGTCGAGCAGCTCGTCTCCTAATCAGTACTGAGAGCTGTCGAAGGGGCCACTCCGGACGCCCTCCGGGCCGGAAACAGATTCGCCGGCAGCGCCACCACCACCAGCAGCAGGACCACCCCCGCGATCGTGAGGGGATCGGTAGCGCCCATCCCGAACATCAGGCTGGATAAGGCTCCTGAGGCGAGCAGGGTGAGGCCGATCCCGAGGCCGCAACCGATGAGGATCATCCAGGCTCCCTGCAGCATGATCAGGCGGATGACGCCGGCACGACTGGCCCCCAGGGCGATCCTTATCCCGATCTCCCGGGTTCGTTGACTCACCACGTACGAGATGACTCCATACACTCCACCCAATGCAAGAATGAAGGATATCAGCGCGAAGATGCCGATCAGGACCGAGTAGGTCTTCCTGAAGGAGAGCGAGTCATCCAGAATCTCGCGCATCGTTGTCAGCCGGTAGACTGGCAAGGCCGGGTCGAGGCTGCTCACGGTCTCCCTCACGGCCGAGGCCAGTGAGGAGGGATCCACGCTGGTTTTCATCAGGAAAAAAGAATTGCGATCGGGGCGTACGGCCATGCGGACGTACAATCCCGGCCGCATCTCCTCTTCCAGTCCGTAGTGCTTCACGTCACGGGCAAGACCGACCACTTCGAGCACCGGTTCCGTGCTGCCGCGCATCACGATCCGGCGGCCGATGGGATCCTCCTCGCCCCAGTGGTAGCGGGCGAAGGTCTCGTTGACCACCACCGAAAGCCTGTCCTCTTCATTCAGGAACCGGCCGGATACCAGCCTGATGCCGATCGTTTCCGCGTAATCGAGGGTGACGAACCGGACGAGCGTTACCGGATCGGCCGCCCCCCGTTCGAGTGGTGGGGCGTTCTCAGGTACAAAGAAGAATCCGTCATGACCGCGCATCGGGATCGAAGTCGCCGCGGCTGCCGATTCCACGCCGGGCAGCGATCCCAGCCGCTCCAGGAACGATTCATGGAACGCCCCGATCTGAGGGCCCTCGGGGTACGAACTCTCAGGGAGATCGATCATGAAGGCCAGGATTCCTTCCGGCTCGAATCCCGGATCAACGTTGCCGAGGTTCCGGAAGGCCTGAATCAGCAGGGCGGCGGTGACAAGGAGGCCGAAGGTCAGGGCGACCTCGATCGATACGAAGGCCCGCATCAGTCTTCTGGTGCCGGTTACCGGCGACAACCGGTCGGAGCCTTTGATCAGCAGGGTCGACGCCCGTCCCCTGGTCGTACGCAGCGCCGGGAGGAGGCCGAAGAGAAGGGAGGCGGCGATGCAAACCCCGAAGCTGAAGAGCATCACGCCCGGGTCGGCTCGCAGGTCGACCCAGGCCGGGAGGTCGAGAGGGAAGGATGATTCGATCGCGGAGACGCCCCAGATCCCGAGCAGGAACCCGATCGCACCTCCGATGAGGGCCAGGATGAGGCTCTCGGTCAGCAGTTGCCGGATGATCGAACCCCGTCCGGCGCCGATCGCCGCCCGGATGCCGAACTCACGTTTCCGGACCTCCGATTTCGCTAACATGAGGCTGGCGATATTGGTGCACGCGATCAGCAGGAGGATCGCCACTGCACCCCAGACCACGAAGGAGCCGGTCCTGATGTCACCCAGCATCCGCTCGCGCAGGTCGACCACGATCGGGGTCGCCTCTTCGGTGGCCACTCCTTCCGAGATCAATCCCTGCTGGATCCGCTCCAGGTCACCCTGGGCCTGGGCGATAGTGACTCCATCCGAAAGCCGGCCCAGGCCGTTCAGGAAGAAGCTGTCCCGCGATGTCGGATCGCCCCGGAAGGGAATCCACAACTGGACCTCGTCGTCGAGCACCGCTTTATCGGGCAGGACTCCGATAATCTCGTGGCTCACCCCGTCGATGGTGATGGTCCGCCCGATCACCTCCTTGTCCCCGGCGAAGTGATCCTTCCAGAAACCGTTGAGCAGGAGGGTCACCGCCGGACTGCCCTCAAGCTCGTCTTCGGCGTTGAACAGGCGCCCGATGCGGTGTGAGAGACTCAGGGTCCGGGACAGGTCACAACTGGCCTCTATGACGAGGAGCCG
>JALGWK010000378.1 GCA_025774205.1 bacterium | reverse complement strand
CTTCCACTACCGGTCTGGACCCGATGACTACGATGAGTTGTCTGACGAGTCCGGTGTATGGTTTCGGCCCGTTCCGGGCAGGGCCTTCTGGCTGATCTCCTCAAGCGCAAGCCGTATCAGCACCGCACCGGTAAGAGGATACTCCACTCCGACCGACAGTGCGTATTTGATAGTCCTTGAGACGGGCTGGAATCAGATCGGCAACCCCTTCGTATTTCCCGTCGCGTGGGATTCACTTTCCGCTAATGGTCATCCCATGGCGGAGGCTGAGTCGGTTCTGGTGGAGCCGGCAGTTGCGTGGCGCGTCGGTCAGGGTTACACGTACGGTGTAGAGATCCTGGAGCCGTTCCGGGGCTACTGGGTGAAGAACCTTGATAGCGAGCCCGTTACGCTAACGGTTCCACCACGGGAGGTGGGACCGGAGATGATTCCGGTAAGTGCGGCGAATGCTCTCAGCCGTGGTAGTTCCGAATGGGATGAGAGCTGGCGGGTAGAGATCGTCTCATCATGCGGGGACGTGACCGACGCAGGAAACGCAGTCGGGATCGCCCCGGGAGCTGTGGCGGAGTGGGACAGGCACGACCGCTCGGAGCCGCCGATGTGCCCGGGGAGGTCTCTGTCGCTATACTTCCCGCATCGGTCCTGGACGGACCATCCGGGGAGGTACACGACTGATATAAGGGGAGCCTACCGGGCCCTGGACACCACGCAACTCGAGGTCCAGTTGAGTGAAGAGGATCTCTGGGGTCACACATGGGTCTTTGATGTAGCGAAAACCTTTTCCGATGCCGGTGTGGCGGATGAGGTATTGCTTGAGTTCGATGGGCTGGAGACTTTGCCGGATGAAGCAAGTGTGTATCTCATAGACCGGAAGCTGGAACGCACAGTGGATCTCCTGGACGCGGCAGATTATTCATTCCATTCAGGCGAGAGGCGTATCGTCCCGGAAGGGGAAGCGCGGTTCATGCTTCTTGTGGGTAGCGGGGAATTCATCGACCGGTACGAAGACGGTCTACCCGATCCGCCTGCCCGTACCGTCCTTTATCAGAACCACCCTAACCCCTTCGGCGTATCGACCATCATCCGGTATGACCTGGCACGGCGGGAGAACATCTCCTTGAGGGTCTACGATGCGAAAGGCGGCCTTGTCAGAGTCTTATACGAAGGCACCCGCGGACCGGGTCGCTACGAAGCAGTCTGGATGGGCGAGAACAATGACGGCCGCCGCGCCGCAACCGGCATCTACTTCTGCCATTTTGAGACCGCGACCGGTACTGCGGCCAGCCGGAAACTCCTCTTGATCAAGTAATCACCGACTCTGCGGGGACAATGCGTGTTTCTCCTTGAAATACTGACATATTCATGGTATCATGCGGGTCGCTTAGACTTGGTTTATTGATTGTTGTGGAGGCAGCAGGTCTTTCGGCATGGATGCGAGGCTTTTCCGAGATTTGGCTCCAGAGACATGTTCCGTTCCACAGAGATGGAAGAACCTGGCTGTTGCTGGTGAAAGGGGGTGTTGCCTGGCACCTGCCGGTTTGCGTCAACCGTGACACCGTTTGCAACGACAATCTGTGTTCATCATAAACCAGAAAGGAGACTGTCATGAAGCTCAGACTATCGTTCGTGATTCTCCTTGTTGCAGGACTGTGTATCGTGTCCTGCTCCAGGGAGGGCCCGGGAGAGCCCGCTGCTGACGGCGGTGCCGTACTAGCACAAGCCGTCGGGGATTATGACTCGGACTTCATCCGGGAGATGCACGAAGCGTATTACCGGACCCATGGCCGGCCGGTACTCAGGACTGAGGCTCCGGAGGAGCACGTTTATGACGAGACCGTGGTCAACGTGGCCATCACGGACCCACCGGATGGTTACTCAACCGAGGATGAATGCATCACCGTTACGGGAACCGCATCCGCCGTAGGGGGAGCCGAGATCGATCTTCATCTGATTCTTGATAGCTCCGGGAGTCTATCCTGGAATGATTCCTTGGACTTTCGCGAGCAGGCATCGGTGGCCCTGATCCAGAGCTTCAATCCCCTCGGAAGCTTGCGGATCGGAACCGTCGACTTTGACACGGATGCCTTCGTCGCATCTGCCCTGACCCTGATCGGGGACGACCTGGGAGCTGCTGCGATAGCGGCTGTGCAGGGCATGGACCAGTCAGGTGGGACCGATATCGCGGAAGGCATCCTGGTTACCGTGGATGACTTCATTGCAACCGGGATTCCGGGGGCCAGCTGGGTGTCCATCCTCTTCTCGGACGGAGAATCCAGTGTACAG
>JALGWK010000377.1 GCA_025774205.1 bacterium | reverse complement strand
CTCCGTCTCCAGCCAGCCCTTCCCTTCCATGCGCAGCAGGGCCTGGTAGAGGGCGCCGTATTCGATCTGGAGGGCGTCACCGGTCTTCTTCTCGATCCACTTGGCGATCTCGTAACCATGCAGCGGGCCGAGACTCAGGGTTTTCATGATGAGGAGGTCGAGCGTCCCTTTCATGAGAGCGAGGGCTTTCCTGGTCATGCGGATCTCCCGGATGGAGGTGTCTGTCCAGCGCGCATCATCGATTCAGCTTGAGACCCTCATATATGAGAGTCTCATATATGTACGTCGGGGATTCCGGAAGGATTCAGAAAAATGCGTGTACCCGTCAGATAACCTGTCTCAGGAAAAATATTTACCCGTCAGACGACCTGTCTGATGAACCGTCAATCCCGCTCGAAGACGATCTCCCCGCCCACGATCGTGAGCACGATCGAGCCCTCCAGCAGCTGTTCCGGTTCGGTCGACCCGAGCACGAAGGGATCGATGTCCATGACCGTGATATCGGCGAAACGCCCCCGGGAGATGATCCCTGTCTCGTTCTCCTGGAAGGAGGTGTAGGCCGCCCACGAGGTGTAGGCGCGGACCGCCTCCTCTGGCAGGACGGCCTGCTCCGGGTGCCAGCCGCCGGCCGGCTGCAGGTCCCGGTCGCGTCGGGTGATCGCTCCGTGGAGCCCGTAGAAGATGTCGTGATCGGAACCGGGCAGATCGGAGTTGAAGGTGAGTCCCGCGCCGGCGATCCGCAGGGTCCGCCAGGCGAAGGCGTTCCGGCAGCGATCGGGTCCGATGCGATCCTCGAGCCAGGCTTTGTCCTCGACGGTATGGGGCGGCTCCATGGAGGCGATCAATCTCATCTCACCGAAGCGGATGAAATCGTCCGGGTGGACCACCTGGGCGTGTTCGATCCGGTGACGGTAGTCGATCACCCTGGAATCGCTATTGATGACAGCCTCGTAGAAATCGAGCACATCCCGGTTGCCGGCGTCGCCGATGGCGTGGATGGCGGCCTGGAAGCCGGCCCGCATCGCCTCGGCCACCAGTTCCTGGTCATAGCCGTAGTCCTCCCCGCTCACCCCCCGATGTCCGGGCATATCGGAGTAATCCTCGAGCATCATCGCGCCCCTCGAGCCGAGCGAGGCGTCGTAGTAGGCCTTGACCGAGCAGGCCCGCAGCATGCTGTCGGTGTCGCGGTCGGGCCCCCTGGCGATCCACTCGCGGGTCAGCGGTTCGTCACGGGTGGAGATCATGGCATAGACCCGGATGGGGAGTTCCCCCGCGGTTTCAAGCCCCTCCAGCGCTTCCATCATGTCCCTCTCCGTGCCGGCCTGGTGCACGCAGACATAGCCGTCCGCAGCCATCGCCAGCAGAGCCGTGCGGAGTGTGGCCATCCGGCGCTCGAGTGACGGAGGCGGGACCGCGTCGCGCAGGAGCTGAACGGCCCGATTCACGAAGATCCCGGTCGGCTCTCCACCTTCATCCCTGATGATCTGCCCCCCGACAGGCGCATCAGTCCCGGCCGTGACACCCGCCGCCGCTACCGCCAGGCGGTTGCCCCAGACACCGAAACCGTGCAGTCCGTCCACGAGGACCGGGTTCTCCGGAAAGAGTTCCGACAAACGCCGGTTATCGGGATAGCGGCTGGCCCACAGGCCCTCATCCCAGCCCCAGCCGACGATCCACTCTCCGGGCGAGTAATCGCGCGATCCATCGACGAGTCGATCGTAGATCTCCTCTTCGGTGTGCAATCCGCGCAGATCGATCCGGGTCAGGTTCTGGGCGACCTCGTTGATATGCACATGTGATTCGACGAGACCGGGCAGGACCGTGGCCCCATCAAGGTCGCGTACCATCGTCTCCGGCCCGCGATACCGTTCCGCCCCTTCCACGGAGCCGGCGTAGATGATGATGCCGTCGGCGATGGCCACCGCTTCCGCGTCGGGATACCAGCCTTCGGCGCCGAGGGGCGCGTCCGCGGCCGGGGTGCCGTCAGGAGCCGGTTCCCCCCAGTCGAGGGTGTAGATCCGTCCGTTGACGAGGATGAGATCGGCGGTGGAGGGCAGCCGGGCACAACCTGTCACGAGCGCCAGGCCGGCGATACCCGGGGCGGTTGCGAGCAACAGTATCAGGCAGGCGGCACGATTCAGGCGTGGGTACATCACCAGCTCCTTCGGGGATCCATCACCATCTCTGTATCAGTCCATGTGCTTCATTGCCGGGTGATCTCAGTTCTCTTCCGGCTGGAAGAGAGCGGCAGCCGCGCCGGCCGGATCACGGACGATGCAGAAC